>NZ_JCBCDA010000115.1:0-24670 GCF_059865615.1 Petrocella sp.
ATGGTAGGCGAATTTAGTGAAACTTAGTTTTGACCCTTTAACACTATTTATAACCTGACATTTCTTAATTATTTCAAAGGGACTGCATTAGCAGTCCCTAAATTATTGAGCTTTTGAAAGGTCAACTGGTGTGTTTTTCAGATGCCAAATCTCTGTTGCATATTCCTCGATTGTTCTGTCTGATGAGAACTTACCTGCATTGGCTGTATTCATCATGACCATTTTTGCCCATTTACCTTGATTCCTATACGCTATATCTACACTTTTTTGTGCTTCAATATACGCCTCAAAATCTTTCAAAATAAAGTATTGGTCTGCCGGTTCACCACCACCATTTAATAGAGAATCATAAATCATTCTAAATAGGTCCGGATTCTCAGGTGCGTAAAATCCATTGATCAACTGTGTAACGACTTTTCTAATCACTTGATTGGTATTATACAAGTCCCACGGATCATAAGTACGTTCATGCTGAAGCTGTATAACTTCGTCAGAGGTCATACCAAAAATGAAAGCATTTTCTTTGCCTGCTTCCTCAACAATCTCTATGTTTGCACCATCCATAGTTCCAAGTGTAACCGCACCATTTAACATGAACTTCATGTTACCTGTTCCTGAAGCCTCTTTGCTGGCGGTTGAAATCTGTTCACTCACGTCTGCTGCTGCAAAAATAATCTCCGCATTAGAGACACGATAATTCTCAATAAAAACCACTTTAATCTTGTTATGTATATTAATATCATTGTTAATGACATTAGCCACATTATTGATGAGCTTGATAATCAACTTAGCCCGTTCGTAACCTGGCGCTGCTTTTGCTCCAAAAATAAATGTTCTAGGTATCATATTACGATTAGGGTTTTCCCTTAACTCATTATAAAGATGCATAACATGAAGTATATCCATTAATTGACGTTTGTACTCATGAAGACGCTTTACTTGAATATCAAAGATGGACCTTGGATCAATCTCTATACCATTGTGCTTCTTCACATACTCTGCCAGTCGAACCTTGTTTTCATATTTGATGTGCATAAATTCTTTTTGTGCTTTTTCATCATCCACAAACGCTTCTAAGTGCTTCAGATGGGTAAGGTCTGTTGTCCATTCATCCCCGATTTTTCTTGTAATCCACTCTGCCAACTTAGGATTAGCATGAAGTAAGAATCTTCTTTGAGTAATTCCATTGGTTTTATTGTTAAACTTATTAGGATAAAGTTCGTAAAATTCCTTAAGTTCTTCATTTTTCAAGATTTCAGTATGTAGTCTTGCAACACCATTAACTGAAAATGCGCCTACAATAGCCATCCAAGCCATTCTTATTTGACCATTTGCGATTATCGCCATTCTTCGAATACGCTCATTATCCTGACCGTACTTGTCAACCAGACTTACAACAAATCTTCTGTTGATTTCCTCAACTATTTGATAAATTCTTGGTAACAGTCTGCTAAATAACTCAATTGGCCATTTTTCTAGGGCCTCCGACATAATCGTATGGTTGGTATAAGCACAGGTTCTTGATGAAATTGCCCACGCTTCACCCCAAGCAAGACCTTCAACATCCATAAGTACCCTCATTAATTCAGGTATAGCCAGAGATGGATGGGTGTCATTGATGTGGAAAATAACTTTATCCGGTAGCTCACGAATATCATTATGCTTTTGCTTAAATTTACGAACGACTTGTTGTATCGTACCTGAAATAAAGAAGTATTGCTGCTTAAGCCTTAACTCCTTACCTTGATAATGATTATCGTTAGGGTAAAGCACTTCAACAATTGATTTTGCCAAATTCTGTTGTTCAACCGCTTTATGGTAATCTCCACGGTCAAAGGACTCTAAGTCAAAGCTTTGAATCGCCTCTGCATCCCATAATCTTAGCGTATTGACGGTGTTGTTATTATAACCAACTATAGGCACGTCATAGGGAATGGCATTAACCGACTGATAGTTCTCGTGAATATAATACTCCGTTCCATCGTCCCGTCGTTCCACACGAACGTTACCACCAAACTTAACTTCAACACCATATTCCGGTCTTCTCACTTCAAAAGGATTGCCGTTCTTCAACCACTCATCCGGCTTTTCAACCTGGTAGCCATCAATAATACGTTGTTCAAAGATACCGTATCTATATCTAATACCACATCCATAGGCCGGATACTCAAGCGTAGCTAAAGAATCTAAGAAGCAAGCTGCCAAACGCCCAAGACCACCGTTGCCAAGACCCGCATCCGGTTCTTCATCTTCGATGACATTTAGGTCAACACCTAATTCATCAAGAACTTCTTTGACAATCTTATTGACACATAAATTAATCATATTATTACCAAGTGCCCTACCCATCAAAAACTCCATGGACAGATAATAAACCGTTTTAGCATCCACTTGCTCATAAGTCTTGTGTGTTTCAATCCATTGATCTATTATAATATCTCTTACCGTATAAGCAACAGCTTGGAAGACCTCCTGATTGGATGCCTGATCGATGGTTTTTCTGAATTGATTTTTAATATTTTCTAATATGGCTTCTTTAAATACTGTTTTATTTACATTTAACCTGTTCATATACCCTCCATTTAATAAAATGAATTTGTAAGCGTTTACATTTTCCATAAGACTTATACTTCCTAATGATAGCACACTTCATCATTTTCATGCAAGCGCTTACACTTCGTTAATTTTTTTACTGCATACTCAAATAGCATTTTTTTAATCAAATACTTTAAAACAGAGCCTCTAGAGAGAATTCACTAAAGCAATATATTTATCGGTAAAATATTTTACTAAATATTAACTCATTAAATCTTATGATAATGTATTTTTTTGTATTTTAATTTGCTCTATTGTTATACTAATATTTGATATATTCAGCAACTTTTTTCAGCAATGACATAAATGAAAGGAACAAAAAAGCCTCTAAGCTTTTATTAGCTTAGAGACCTGTTTGACACCTATGAAACCAACTTCTTGTTTATAAAAATGCTACGTTCTTCTCACCACTGTCAAATCAACAGACGTACCATTAATATTCCAATTCTTAAAATAGCCTGAAGCATCAGAGCCTTCAAGAACAGATAACGCCAATGTCTCACTAGAAATCAAATCCACATTGCCTTTTATAACTTGAGCTGCTTTTTCACTGTTAGCATAAAAAACGTCGATTTGATCCGTTACATCAAAATCAGCTTCTTTTCGCATGGTTTGAATCTTACTTATAATCTCTCTGACAAAACCCTCTTCAAGTAATGCCTCGGTTAACTTAGTATCAATAACAACGGTTACATTACTATCTGTTACCGATTCAAATCCTTCTTGTTTCGTTGGTTCAATTAATAAATCCTCTTCTAATAAAACAACCGAATCTCCATTGACTTCAAAACTTAAAGCGCCGGTATTCTTTAATCTGCTCATCGCTTCATTACCGTCTACTTCTGATAAATAAGTCTTGATGCCGCCCAGTTGTTTACCATATTTGGGGCCTACCGTTCTTAGCTGAGGTTTAAACAAGTATGTCGTAAAATCACTGACATCGTCTCGCATAATTACTTCTTTAACATTAAGCTCTTCTTTAATAATATCTAAATAAGCCGGATCCAACTTCACGTCACCTTCTGACTTAATATACATAGTAGCCAAAGGTTGACGATTCTTAATTACCGCCGAATTTCTACAGGCACGACCGGATACCACAACACGAAGAACCAAATCCATCTGAGCTTCAACTTCAGGCACAATCCATGCTTTATTAGAGACCGGAAAGTCACAATAATGAATACTTTCCGCCGCATTTGGATTAAGACCTACTACCAGATTCTGGTAGATATCTTCTGCCATAAAAGGTACAAAAGGCGCTGAGAGCTCAGCAAGCGTCTTAAGTGTTGTATATAAGGTCATATAAGCATTTATTTTATCTTGTGGCATGTCTTTGACCCAAAAACGCTCTCTTGATCTTCTAACATACCAATTGCTCAAATCATCTACAAAAGCTGCTAAAGCTCTAGAGCTTTCAAATATCTTGTAGTTTTCTAAGTTCGTATCCACCTCATAAATCAACGTATTCAACTTGGAAAACAACCATTTATCCATTAATGATAAAGCTTCATAATCCAAAACATGATCATTAGGGTTAAATTTGTCTATATTCGCGTATAAAACATAAAATGCGTAGGTATTCCAAAGGGTACCCATGAATTTTCGCTGTCCTTCAACTACCGAAGTCCCGTTAAATCTGTTCGGCAACCATGGCGCGCTGTTATTATAAAAATACCATCGAATCGCATCTGCACCATAAGTCTCCAAAGCATCAAAAGGATCAATAGCATTGCCTTTGGATTTAGACATTTTTTGACCGTTTTCATCTTGAACATGGCCAAGTACAATTACATTTTTATAAGCTGGCTTATCAAAAAGCAAAGTAGATATAGCGAGTAATGAGTAGAACCATCCTCTAGTTTGATCCACTGCCTCACTGATAAAATCAGCCGGAAAATTATCGTCAAATATTTCTTTGTTTTCAAAAGGATAATGCCATTGTGCAAAAGGCATAGCTCCCGAGTCATACCAACAGTCAATAACCGGTTCAACACGCTTCATTTTTTTCTCACAAATAGGACAGTTAATCAGTACTTTGTCTATAAATGGTCTATGAAGTTCAATATCATCAGGACAGTTATCACTTAATGACTTCAACTCCGCAATGCTACCAATAGCAAGTCTATGGCCACAAGCACACTCCCATATATTCAATGGGGTTCCCCAATAACGGTCACGACTAAGACCCCAGTCCATGACATTCTCCAGCCAATCTCCAAATCGCTTCTTACCTATTGCTTCTGGTAACCAGTTGATTTTGGCATTGTTAGATAATAATTGCTCTTTAACCTTGGTCATCTCGATAAACCATGAATCTTTAGCGTAATAAATAAGAGGTGTGTCACATCGCCAACAATGTGGGTATGAATGCTCATATTCAAGAGCTTTATATAGCTTGCCGGAATCATCTAGATATTGAATAATATCGGCATCACATTCTTTTACAAAGCGTCCTTTCCAAGGTGTTACTTGTTCAACAAATTCACCCTTACTGTCAACCAATTGGACGAAGGGCAAATTGTATTTTTTACCAACTTGAGCATCGTCTTCGCCAAAAGCCGGTGCAATATGCACGATTCCGGTACCATCAGACAAGGTTACAAACTTAGCACAGGTAACATAGTAGGCTTGATCCGATGGTTTTTCAAAATCAAAAAGAGGTTCGTAGTGAACAAACTCCAATTCCTTGCCTAACATGGTTTTCAGTATTTTATGATTTTCACCTAAGACCTTCTCTACTAAGGCTTCTGCCAAATAATAAATAAAATCATCTTGTTCTACCTTAACATAAGTCTCTTGAGGGTTCACACACAAAGCTACATTAGAAGGTAACGTCCATGGTGTGGTTGTCCATGCAAGGAAATAGGCATTAGATTCATCAACGATTTTGAACTTAGCAATCACTGATTCATCTTTAATATCTTTATAGCCTTGTGCAACTTCGTGACTGGATAAGGGCGTTCCGCATCTAGGGCAATAGGGTACAATCTTATGGCCTTTATATAGTAGATCTTTCTCCCAAATTTGTTTAAGTGACCACCATACAGATTCTATATAATCATTCTCATAAGTTACATATGGGTTTTCCATATCTGCCCAAAAACCAACGGTGCCGCTAAAATCTTCCCACATGTTCTTATATTTCCATACACTATGGCGGCACTCCTTAATAAATGGCTCAAGACCATAGGCCTCAATCTGGTCTTTTCCATCGATGCCCAGTGCCTTTTCAACTTCAAGTTCAACCGGAAGACCATGCGTATCCCATCCTGCTTTCCTAAGCACCTTGTAGCCCTTCATGGTTCTGTATCTTGGAATCATATCCTTAATAACCCTTGTTAAAACATGACCAATATGTGGTTTACCATTGGCCGTTGGAGGCCCATCGTAAAAGGTATACGTTGGCCCATCTTTTCTAAGCTCAATACTTTTCTCAAAAATACTGTTTTTATTCCAGTATTCTAATATTTGCTTCTCTCTTTGGACGAAATTCAAATCCGTCGAAACCTTTTTGTACACGTTGTCTACCTCCTATAGTATCTATCTTTTTCACATATCATACAAATTATAATTCATAATAGGATAGCTCACAAACAACTCAACCCTTCCATAATAATTCCAAAATTCTTTGCTGGTATTCTAGTCCTATCCACACAAATAAAAAGTTGACCTTTCATCTTAAGCTTGTGAATTACCATCACTAAGAAATCCTACAAGTGAAATAGTTGAGTAAATAACAAAGCCCCAATTAGACAGGGCTCAGTTAGGGTATCCTCAATAAATTATTATAACATACATCCCTTAATTGTAAAGTTTTTTCATGGTTACCACTTGATAATTTCAAAGTACTTGTTCATTAATTCTATGGCTTCATTTGGTGGTATTGGTTTTGATATAAAGTAACCTTGAATCATGTCGCATTTTTCTGTTCTTAAAAGTTCCATTTCCTCATATGACTCAACCCCTTCTGCAACCACATCCATCTTGTTAACATGAGCAAGTTGAATAATGGTTTTAATCACTTGTTGCTTACTCTTACTACGCATACTGTCCGATATAAAGGCTTTATCAATCTTAAGAATATCAATGGGCAATTCATCTAAATAGTTCAAAGATGAGTAACCAGTTCCAAAATCATCTAAAGAAATCTTATACCCCTGACCTCTCAAATCTTTCAGCATGTTCGTAGCATAACCTAAATCTTGCAGTGCTGTAGTCTCTGTAATCTCAAATTCAATATGCTTAGGTCTTATGACTTTTCCTTTGATGGCATCTTGAATCGTTTCTATAAGATTAACATCTACAAATTGTTTGGCTGAAAGATTGATGGACATGGTTAAATGTGAATGCCCCTTTAAATGCCATTCGTTTAATTGAGAGATTGCTTCAAAGATGACCCATTTACCGATTGCAATTATAAGTCCGTTTTCTTCTGATAATGGTATGAAATCATTGGGTGGTATAATGCCTTTTTCAGGATGCATCCACCTAATTAAAGCCTCGTATCCGACTATTATTTCTTCTTTTAAATCATATTTTGGTTGATAATAGAGCTTAAATTGATTGTTCAACGTCGCTATTTTCAGTTCTTTTTCAAACCATAATTGCTGTTCCATTTTTTCCATTAGCTTTTTTGTATAATGATGATACTGGTTTTTGCCTTTGCTCTTAGCTTCATGCAAGGATAAATCGGCTTGCTTGAGCAATAGATCAAAATCAACCGTTTCGTATAAAATTGTGGCAATTCCCAAGCTTAAGGTTACAGAAAAAATCGTGTCCTCAATGACGAATTTATTTTGGAATGTTTTTAGTAGCTTTTGTGCCTGTGCTTCTACTTCCTCGATAGCGAGGAAGTCTTTTAACAAGACAATAAATTCATCACTACCATAGCGAATCACTTCAAATCTATTATCCACCTCTTGACGAATTATAGATGCCACCTTCTTAAGAACTCGGTCCCCCATTTTGTAGCCATAGAAATCATTAATCGTCTTGAAGTTGTCAATATCAATGAAGTACATGGCCAACTTACTGTTTTTATCCTGGTACTTTTCGCTGACAAGTTGATTATAATATGTTTTATTCGGAAGGTTGGTAAGCTCATCTGTAAAGGCCAAATTCTTGATTTTGATTTCCGTTTCCTTTTCTTTTGTAATATTAGTTAATGAACCCGCCAACCTAAGGGGTTTCCCTTGATTGTCATACTGTGCCTTGCCTCTTATAGAAATCCATTCCTTTTTACCCTTTTCTGTTTCAATAATTGCTTCATACTCAATAACATTATTATCTTCAATATTCAGATGTTTTTTGATTTTTTTATATAATTTTATGGCTTCATTTGTCGGTAAACAACTAAATATTTCTGAAGAAGCAAATGAGTTTTGATCAGCGGACAATCCAAAGATGTCTTTTGCCTGATTGGAAAAATACATCTTTCTCGTCTCAAAATCATAATCCCATATTCCAAATTCTGAGCCTTTTGCTGCCAGCCTATACCGTTCCCTGCTTTTTCGTAATTCTTCTTCTTTCTCTTGAAGCTCTACATACTTCCTTGTGACTTCACTTTCGCTGGCCAGTAATTGCTGATGTGTTGCTTCAAGTTCCATATAGCTTGCCTGTAGATCTTTTCTAGCCAACTTACGATCTTTCTCAGCTTTAAGTCTAAGTAACAGATTCGTTAGTGCATACGTTAATACGACCATCATAATAACTAATGCAAGTATAATGAATTCTAATGGATTGTTTTGAATGATCTCTAAAACTGTTGGTCGGTTGATAAACCGAACATTTTCCGACAGATTGTTGTATTCTAAATTGTTTTTTTTAATCTTATTGTAATCGTAAATCTCAATTGGTTTAAGTTCCTGATATAATGATAAGTCTACATAATTACCTTTTATTAGTTCCATTAGCATTCCTATTGATTTAACTATATATTGATTCTGTTCTATCGTAATAGCCCCTACAGCGCCTTTTCCTACATATGATTCATAGATTGTGTAGACAGAACCATTACCATTTAAATCAATAGATTCAAAAATATCCTCTAATGTAAATACATAACCGGATATGTCATCCATGTCTGAAACCAGAATAGCCGCCTCATCCGGATTCATGTCTAAGAGATCATTGACATACTCATGTCCTCGATTTTCAGAAAAAATCTTGAACAACAAATTACTTTCTTCACCATAGTCCTTTAATTCTAATAAGGTTTTTTCAGAAACCAATTCAGGTTTGGTATATATATTTATTTTTTTTAGATCCGGATTCAATTTTTTTGCAGATAGTATCAAGGATGCCCACGGGATTTCTCGGGAGATTCCCGATATTCTATCAGAAGCATTATAGGCATATGCTTCTGACCCTAAACCAATGTATACGATCGGCAAACCCTCGAAAAAATCTTCATGATAATTTTCAACAAAATCACTCGCACCTTTGTTAATAGACAATATTCCGTCTATTGATTTAGTATTGTATTTTGCCTTTAAATAATTTATAAAGGCTACATCATAGTTAATAATATCAAACCTACTATCATCTAGGTATTCCACATACAGTTGAACATCATCCATTGAATAGTCCTCTATGGCCGCCTCAATTTGACGATTCAAAGTATCATTGCTACTCGTGCCCTGATAGTAGGTATGCAGTACCAATATATTGATTGCCTTATTGCCCGCTGTCTCGTTAGCAGAAATTGGTAAGGTCATACCAATGAGCAATAATAGAGATAGTACGACTAATCTTTTATAAGCACGTTTAATAAATCGTTTCAAAATTAACACGACTAAACCCTCCTGTACTTGAATGGATTGCATTTTCATCCAAGTTCACACATTACATACTTTTCTATTATATCATAGACTTTTATATATTCAATAGCTACGTCTTTAGACCTATTTATATCTCATTACAATCTTACTGAGTTTGATACTTTTACAACTTCCATTGTGGTTTTTAATTTTTTGATATAAAATAGAATTAATAGCTAAATATAATGATTAAAGTATTAAAACTATATAACGTTACGAAGTTCGCTTCGAATGTAGAAAGAGGTTTGATGATGCCCCAACAAGATTTATCCCTACTCACAGATTTTTACCAACTTACAATGATGCAAGGCTACTTTTTTCAAGAGCGTTCTGGTGAAAAATCTATTTTCGATTTATTTTATAGAAGCAATCCTAGTGGAAGTAGTTTTTCTATTGCAGCCGGCCTTGAGCAAGTTATTGACTATATTAATAATCTCTCTTTTTCAGAAGAATCTATTCGTTATTTAGATTCTCTAGATGTTTTCGAGGCACCTTTCCTCGATTATTTACGTAATTTCAAATTTACCGGAGATATTTATGCCGTTTTGGAAGGAACGATTATCTTTCCGAACGAACCTATACTAAAAGTTATAGCACCCATTTGTGAAGCTCAGCTCATTGAAACTGCCCTCTTAAATATTATCAACCACCAGAGCCTAATTGCTACAAAATCGGTGCGCATAAACTGGGCCGCCGGTAATGATAAAGTCATTGAGTTCGGTTTAAGGCGTGCACAAGGTCCGGATGCTGGTATCTATGGCGCCAGAGCTGCTGTTATAGGGGGTTGTGATGCCACTTCAAATGTTCTTGCAGGAAAAATGTTTGACATACCTGTAAAAGGAACTTTGGCCCATAGTTGGGTCATGAACTTCGACAGCGAAATAGAGGCTTTTAGATTATATGTAAACCAATATAAACACGATTGTTTTCTTCTAGTGGATACTTATGATACCTTAAAATCCGGCTTACCAAACGCCATTACTGTTTTTAATGAATTGCGTGATCAAGATGCATTGCCCGAACGATACGGTATACGTTTGGATAGTGGCGACTTAGCCTACCTATCAAAAAAAGCAAGGGTGATGCTTGATCAAGCCGGTCACGAAAATGCAATTATTAGTGCTTCAAGTGACCTTGATGAGTATCTTATCCGAGATTTGAAGCTACAAGGTGCTAAAATTACCTTATGGGGCGTGGGCACCAATCTCATCACCTCCAGTGATTGTCCTGCATTTGGAGGTGTTTACAAACTATCTGCACAAATAACAGGAGACCAAATTATTCCAAAAATAAAACTCTCTGATAACAATGACAAATTAACGGATCCAGGTAATAAAAAAGTGCTCAGGATCTATGATAAAGAGACCGGAAAAATTAAGGCGGATCTCATAACACTTATTCATGAGCATTATGATGAACGTCATCCTCTTATTATTTTTGATCCTATAAGTACATGGAAAAATTCCACTCTAAAGCCTAACTCTTATACCATAAGAGAACTATTGGTTCCTATTTTCATTAATGGTAGCTGTATTTATAAAAGCCCTACCGTCTTTGAAATCAGAGCTTATTGTCAAACCGAACTCGCTACATTGTGGGATGAATCCAGACGTTTGATTAACCCTCAAATCGTTTATGTTGACCTGTCAGAAGAACTTTTTGCCCTCAAGTATAATATGATTAAGGCTTCAAGAGAATCCTCTTCTTGATAGCTTTTTTCATGTTCTTTTATGATTGAAATGAATTTAAAAATGATTTTTTAGAAATAAATTCAATCGATTAACTTATTTAAAATAGGCACTTTCCTTTGGCAATTGTAACCATAGACATCATGGATTTTTAGGTAGTTTTTTGCTTCCATTTTTCACGATATCGTGTATAATAATAATAATAAGTAACTGTACAATAGTTATTCGTTATTATTTGCAAAATTATTGTGCTTATAATAAAATGTGGTTAGTTGTGCAAACGGTTTACCTATATAATTGTAACTTTTTGTACGCAATGACACGACTACCCTTAACCACTATGATTAATAGGAGGATTAACCTATGGGCACAGAACCCGTAAACATCATGGAGAAAAATCCAAGAAAATCCGGTATTATTGCACATCCCACTTCTTTCCCCGGTCCTTATGGTATTGGTGACTTAGGAAAAAGCGCTTATGCGTTTATTGATTTTTTAGAAAATTCAGGACAAAAACTTTGGCAAGTACTGCCTATCGGACCAACCGGTTATGGTGACTCACCTTATCAATCTTTCTCTTCATTTGCCGGACAACCTTTAATTATAAGCCCTGACTGCTTATATGAGATGGGTTTGTTGGATAAAACAGATATTGATGATATCAAACCATGGGATCCAAACAAAGTCGACTTTGGACCGGTTATTATGTATAAAAACAACTTGCTAAAAAAAGCTTTTGATAAATTCGAAGCGTCAGAAGACGATACACTTCATAAGACCTTTAAAGGCTTCTGTACAAAACAAAAAGCTTGGCTTAGTGATTATGCACTTTTTATGGCTTCCAAAGATTATCACGAAGGTGTGGTTTGGACAAAGTGGGATGCTTCCATTGCTTTTCCAACCGAAGCTGACAAAAACTCATGGACCAGAAAGTTGACCAAATCTATTAAGTATTATAAATTCCTTCAGTTTATTTTTTTCGATCAATGGTTTGCACTAAAAGCCTATGCTAATGAAAAAAACATTGAAATTATAGGTGATACACCAATCTTTGTTGCTTTTGACAGTGCAGATGTTTGGGCAAATAAAGAACTCTTCTATTTAGATGAAAAAGGATATCCAACTTCTGTTGCTGGCGTACCACCTGACTACTTCAGTGAAACCGGACAGCTTTGGGGTAACCCACTATATAACTGGGAAATGCACAAATCAACTAACTATGCTTGGTGGGTAGAAAAAGTTCGATATACCTTGGCCCTAGTTGATATACTTAGAATTGATCACTTTAGAGGCTTTGAAGCTTATTGGGCAGTACCTTTTGATGCACCGAATGCTATATCCGGAGAATGGCGTAAAGGCCCATTCAAAGATTTATTTTACGCCTTTCAGGAAGCACTTGGTCATGATTTACCTATTATAGCTGAAGACTTAGGTGTCATCACTAGGGAAGTAGAAGATTTACGAGATACTTTTAATTTACCTGGTATGAAAATTCTGCAGTTTGGCTTTGAGACCGTTGAAGAAAATGGCTTCTTACCCCATCACTTTGTACCCAGTTCTGTCTGTTATACAGGCACCCACGATAACGATACCACCCTTGGTTGGTATCAAACCATACCTGAAGCTAGCAAGGACAAGATACGTCGTTACTTAAATACGGATGCTTCCCATATTGTGTGGGATATGATTCGGGCTTGTTTTGGTTCTGTATCCGTTATGGCCATCGTACCTCTACAGGACGTTATGAACTTAGATTCGTCCGCAAGGATGAATGTTCCCGGCATAGCCGGCGGCAACTGGCAGTGGCGCTATACTGAAGATATGTTGAATCATGATCTTAGTGGTCGACTTAAAGCTATAACAACCTTATATGGCAGATAAGTCAAACTGATTTGTCAAATAGTCTATGATGGTGGTATAATAATGCAAGGTCTTTGATCAATCTACTATGAAAGGTGATTCTATGAGACGCATTCTTATACTACTGTTTTTTTTCCTTTCTTTCACCCTATCCTTGCCTTTTTTATTTTTAGGCATTTTTGTCGAAAAATTCAATCGGAAAATGGCAAGAACCATAGCCGGTTACTATACCCGCTATTTGGCTTGGGGGCTTATGACTCTAGCTGGCGTTCATTTTGTTGCAACCGGTATGGACAACCTAGATCCAAAAGATCATTATCTATTTGTATCCAACCATCGTGGACTTTTGGATACACCTACACTGGCCCTTTATGCCAACAGGCCCCTCTCCTTTGTAAGTAAAAAAGAAATGGCAAAAGTTCCCATTCTCAAACAGTGGATGGACATGCTTGGATGTCTATTTTTAGATCGAAAAGATAACCGGTCTGCCGTCAAAACTATATTAAAAGGTATCGATAACCTAAAATCCGGGGATAATCTAGCTATATACCCACAAGGCACCAGAAGTCGGCAAGATGAGTTCCTACCTTTCAAACAAGGTAGCTTTAAATTAGCTCTAAAATCCGGTGTCAAAGTCGTTCCGGTTGCCATAAAAGGTACAGATGTTGTTTTAGAGAATAACGGTTTTAATGTTAAGCCTGCAAAAGTATATGTCCATTTTTTCCAACCTATAGATTTAGACACTTTGGATGAAGCTTCAAGAAAGCATTGTGCTACAATCATCGGTGACCAGATTAAGGCCAAATACCAGGTATTTGGCGATTGTACATTATAAAAACCTATTTTAAAGATTATTGCCTTGCATTTTCAAAGTTACATGATAAAATGGATATAGTTATCTCCGAAATAAGGGGATCCTAAAACATCATAAGAATTGAGTGTTCAGGAGGTATTACCCATGGAATGGTGGCAAATCTTATTAATTGTTCTCACTGTCGTAGCCGTTGTTTTAGCTATCCTATACTTTGTAGGAAAGAAAATGCAAAAGAAAGCTGATGGCCAGCAAGCTATGATTGATCAACAAAAAATGACCGTAACAATTCTCGTTATTGATAAGAAAAAAATGCGCATAAAAGACTCCAACCTACCAAAGATTGTGCAAGATCAGGTACCGGCTTATCTTAAGCTACGTAAAATGCCTTTAGTAAAAGCTAAAATAGGTCCTAAAATTTCGACACTTATGTGTGATGAAAAAGTCTTTAAAGAATTGCCAATCAAAAAAAATGTCAAGGTTGATATTGCAGGTATGTACATTATTGGTATCAAGAACTATAAAAAATAAGAAGATCCCCCAATACTCCAAAATGTATTGGGGGGGCTTCTTATTTTCATACACTTATATCTGTAAGTTTAGGCTTATACAAGCTGGGAAATAACTTTTTGTCGATTTTATAATTAACAAGAATGAGTCCTACCGTCGCAAATCCTATTATGGTTATGGTGAAAAAGGCAATGTTGAAACCAGTATACTGAATAATCAAACCCATAACACCTTTACCCGCTACAGACCCTAGGAAGAACCCTACGTGAACGAGACTATTGACGCGCCCCCTATGCGAAGCCGGCACCCTTCTGCTGATAAATGGTGATGATCCCAACATATTAACAATCTCACCTATGGTAAACATGAAAATCATAATAAAGAAAATATAATATTGTGGTTCATTAATAATAACCAGAAAACTCAGTGCATACAAAGTAACACCAATCATCATCTTCGGCATTTCATGACTTTTTCTAAGTAAATTCGTGATTATAGGTGTGAAAATAATAACCAGTCCACCATTAAAGCTCGCCAAATAACCAAAATACCTGGCACCATCACTAAGAAAAAGCCGATTAAGATAGATTGGCAATGTAAACGTCCATTGATCATAAATAACGGCGATTAGAAAAAAAGTGACAATCTGAATCCATATAGATTTTCTTTCTTTAAGAATTAAAAAAGTCCGTTTCGTATCTAACTCATGGGACTCGTATTCATTAATTTCCTCCTTAGTTAAAGTATCTTGCTTAATAGCAACCACAAAAATAACTATCAGGATTGTAGATAAAAAAGTCGTAAGACCGTCAATAACAAAGGCTAAACTCAAATAGTTTTCAAATAACATACCACCAATCGCTGCTCCGAAGACAAAACCTAAATTATGTCCTAAATAGGACAATGAAAAAACTTTTTCCCGTTCCGCCGGCTTTGTCACATCTGAAATTAATGCTTCAAAAGCAGGATTTTCCATATTTGCAAATAAACCTGCCAAAGAGAAGCGTATCAACATATCAAAGCCTGGTTCAACAAAAGCACAACTAATGAAAAAAATAACACTTAAAGTATCTAGAAATACGATGAGATGCTTCCTATTAAAACGATCTGCCAAACGACCACCCCATATGGTCGCAGGTAGATAAATAACACCTATGACAATTGCAACCAAAGCTGTCTGGGATTCCGTATACCCCATCTTATTGACTAGAATCAAAGTCATTAAAGGCCATATGAAGGCGCCCATATTTGTGATAATCCTTGCAAAAAAAATAACATAAGCAGATCTGGATAATCCCTTATACTGAGCAAAAATATTATACACTTCCATCTTCATTCTACTCCCATGAAGCTTTTATTCTACTGAAGCTTCTTTTCTATAAAATAACAGTCCAATCAGAATAACAATAACTGATACAATTAAGTACATGCCAATACTTGGGTTAGTTATGCCCCCATAGAGTATAATCAGAGAACCAATCGTTGCAAAAATCGGTTTAATATATCGACTGAAAAAGTTAAGGTCTTTATAATTTTTTATATACCACATATATAAGAATACATATAAACCATAGACCAATACAATAGGAATCTCATCTAGAGCTATGTATACACCAAAGGTTTCATTTAAACTAAAAAACCATAACAATAGATACCCAAAAGATAATGAGCCTGCTAATATTGCGGAATTTATTGGCATATTGGTTTTTTTATTTATTTTGCTGATTATTTTTGGTGCCGGCCCTTGGTTTCGAATCGCCAATGAATGTGGCACTCTAATGCAAGACATGACCAGACCATTGAGCGTACCTAGACAGGATATGATGACAAATCCCGTTAATATAACAGATGCTGTGCTACCAAAAAGTTGATTGGTTACAATATTAACCGCATTATCACCCTCTGATATGATTTCTGGTGTTGTAAGCACGCCTGCAATACCTAAAAAATAAAAAACATAGACCAAGAAAACAATTAAAGCACCTAGGGTTAATGCTTTTGGTAAATTTTTCTTAGAATCTTTGATTTCTCCATTAATAGTGATTGCTACAGTCCAACCTTCATAAGCAAAAGCTGTGGCAACAACGGCTGATGCCAATGTTCCACTGCTGCTACCAACACTGCTCATCGCCTCAGTAAAATTAGTCATTGTAACACCGTTGAGTAAGCCGCTGATCATACCACCAATAGCGACAAGACTTAGAGGAATCAACTTAATGACTGTTGTTGTAACTTGAAATCGACCAGCAATAATAGGTGCAAAATAGTTCATTAAATACGTCAACAACATATACATAACTGCCAAAATCCAAGTACCTAATGCATTCGTTGGGTTATCACTTCCAAGTAGGATCATGGTATATAACGCTGCAACCCACGCCAATATCGCTGATAAAGGAGAGAAATATAAAACACCTTTAAACCAGCCAACAAGGTATCCGAACTTCTTACCATAGGCGACTTCAGAGTAATCTACAATACCATTAGATTTTTCTATTCTTTGTGCGAACTCCGCAAAAACCAATGCACCAAAAATCATAGAAAAAGCACCTACCGCCCAAGCTAAAAGTGCCAATATAATATTACCATCCGTTAGTGTCAATACATCATCTGCTTTAAAGAAAACGCCTGAACCAATAACGACACCTACCACCATCGCAATAGCGGTCAATAAACCATATTTTTTTTCTAATTGTTCCATAATAAGTATCCTCCATTTTTCATATGTTATGAGTATACAATATCTTGGAATTATATACAACTACTTTATTTTTTTCAATATTAACGACTATACCCCCTATTTTTTTCGTATATTTCGTGAAAAATATTTGCATATACGCCCCTATTGTTAACCATTCCTTAATATCGGTTGACAATATGATTCTTTAATTTTATAATAGCTATGACATCTTAACCCAAGAAGGAGGACTTTATGAAACTTACTACACACGACTTAATACTTACATCTCTATTCACATCTCTAATGGTAGTTGGCGCACTCGTTAAAATACCAAACCCATTTTTCCCCTTAGTTCCTATAAGCTTCCAACTTTTTTTCTGTGTATTTGCCGGCTTATTACTCGGTTCAAAAAATGCACTCATGTCCCAAATCATCTATATTCTCCTCGGATTAGCCGGTTTACCCGTATTTACAGGCGGTGGCGGCATTGGTTATATCCTAAAACCCACATTTGGCTACATCATCGGATTTGCCCTTGCAGCATGGTTAATAAGCAATTTAACCTCAAAACAAAAAAGCATTCGATTCCTCCCAATATTTTCTATATCCACTCTTGGCCTATTATCCGCTTACTTCGTTGGCAACCTTTATTTCTATATGATCTACAACCTCTACTTAACCAAAGTCATGTCCTTCATTGATATTTCCATCATGATGCTCCCATATATGATCAAAGACTTCATTCTCATCGCCATCGCTGCCTATGTCGCCACCTTGGTGATACCCATCTTAAAAAAATCTCAACAAACAGCGATTACTTCTTAATCTATATAAGTAACACTACACTAATTAATTAGAAGATAAAGGAAGCCACTAATACCTTTGTAAGCCAGCATCGACCGTAATCATACAGAATGTGGTAGGGTTTTCATGGCCCCTGTATAAAAAACAAAAAACCCCTAAGCTTTATAATCCACTTAGAGGTCTAATATATCCATAAAACTATAATAAACTGTTTTTTAATTTTTATCCTTCAAACTCCTAATAAGCTTCATCATCTCATTCTTCTTATCAATAAGAGCACTCATCTCATTGTAAACCAGCCCATCATGCCTGTCACCTTTTTCAAAAAAATACATCGACAAAGCACCTAGCCCTACATGCGTACCTACTGAAACACCCATTTGCATAATATAAATATCACCAGTAAAATCTGTCTCATTTTCTAACTTAAGTTTCATATTCTCTGCAACCGTTAGATCGGAAGTATAACCAATAATAACAAAATCTGTTAATTCCAAGTCCACTCTATTAATAAAAGACTCAACATAATGGGCAAAAACTTTTTTACGCCCTCTAACCTTGGCAACAATGGCACCTTTACCATTACGCATGGACATAATCGGTTTCACCTTCAGAACCTTCCCAATCATAGCGCTCACATTGGTTAAGCGACCACTTTTAATTAGATTATCCAGATCATCCACCGATAACAAGTGCTTCACATTCGTCTTATAAGTCTCATTAAAATCAACCAACTCATCAAATGTAGCCCCTTGCGCTCTTAATAATGCACTTTTCAATAGTAAATAGCCACTACCATGGCTCATGCACTTCGAATCAACAACATGCATCTTATAAGGTGTCTCTCCGTATTTTTCTTCGAAGTACTCCAATGCCAAAAGTGCAGATTGATAAGAGCCACTGGTGCCACTAGACATACATATACATAATATTTCTGTATATCCCTGATCAATCGAAGCTTCAATAATATCAATATATTCCGTCGGACTAGGCATACCTGTTGTTGGTAGATTTTTCAAAGTCCCTAGAATGTTATATAACGTACCTGGTTGAATATCAACCCGATCTTTATAACTTTGATCTTCTATTAAGATACTTAATGGTGCCATGCTGATATTATACTTTTTCAATATTGCATCAGATAGATCACAGGTTGAGTCTGCCATTAATTTAATCATAAGTCCTCCAAAAAGGCGTTATATGCCTGAATAGCTACAATAACTCTATACTATTTTTCTTAGGAAAGCTCTTGCTCTGTCTGTCTTCGGTTGATCAAAAAATTCTTTAGGATCGCCTTGTTCGACAATAACACCTTCATCCATAAAAACAACCCGCGTGCCTACTTCTCTGGCAAAAGCCATTTCATGCGTTACAACAATCATGGTCATGCCGTCTTTTGCCAGTTTTTTCATAACTTCAAGCACTTCGCCCACCAATTCCGGATCAAGTGCCGACGTCGGTTCATCAAAAAGCATTATTTTTGGTTTCATAGCAAGCGCTCTTGCTATGGCAACCCTTTGTTGTTGACCTCCTGAGAGTCTAGACGGATATTCATCTCTTTTGTCACTAAGTCCTACCAGTTCAAGAAGTTCTTCTGCATAAGGTACAATAGCTTCTTTTGTTTCTTTTTTTACAGTCATAGGACCGATAATAACATTTTCAAGTACTGTCATATGTGGAAATAAGTTAAACCTTTGAAAAACCATACCCAGTTCAGAGCATATTTCTGCCATCTTATGTTGAGGCAATTTTAACTGATTATGACCATTATCATTGGCGTCTATCAGATCACCCTCTACATAGATTTCCCCCGAAGTAATACGTTCCAAATGATTTAGACATCTTAATAGCGTACTCTTACCTGATCCACTAGGTCCAATAATACATAATACTTCACTTTTCTCTACATTCAAATCGATACCTTTTAAGACTTCAAGGGATCCAAATGACTTATATATATTCTTATATTCAATCATCATAATATAATCCCTCCTATTCGTATACTGAGTACTTAGCTTCAAGTTTTTGGAAAATCAAGGTAAAGATGGTGGTAAAGAATAAATAAATTACTGCTGCTATTGCATAATAAATTGAGTCACCATTGGAATTCACCATAATTCTAGACGTTCTAAGCAACTCTGTAATGCCCATGGTAGAGACAAGCGACGAGTCTTTCAAAAGCATAATAGCTTCATTACCTACTGGCGGTATAAGACGCCTATAGGATTGGGGAATGATAATCTTAAACATGGCTTGATAATAACTGAATCCAAGTGCTTTAGACGCTTCCATTTGTCCTTTGTCTATGGATAAAATAGCTGCTCTGATGATTTCAGCTAAGTAAGCTGCGGAGTTCAAACTAAGGGCAATAATACCCGACATAAAAGCATTCAAACTGATACCAATGCTTGGTAAGGTAAAGTAAATGACCAATATCTGTAACAACAATGGCGTTCCTCTAAATACCCATATATAAGTCCAACTTATTGTGTTTAATACTTTGTTTTTAGAAATACGCGCTAATGCAAAAAACAGCCCGAATATCAAGCCGATAATTATTGCAATTATTGTCAACTGAAGGGTTATAAAAGCGCCCTCAAAAATCGCTAATAGCTGTTTCTGTGTCACTGCCATTACATCACGTCCTCACTTATGATAAATCAAAATCCATCATTATTATTTAGTCTATTATATATCTTGGGTTACATTTTCGTCAAAGATAAAAGAAAAACCCGCTTATGAAAAGCGAGTTTTCAAAAATCTAACGTAATTCTTCATCTATGTTAGAAACGTAATCGCCACCTAACCATTCTTCTGATATCTTAATCATTGTGCCATTTTCTTGAAGGGTAACTAAAGCTGCATCAATTGATTCTTTTAATGCTGTGTTTCCTTTTTTTATACAAACACCAATAGGTTCATTGGTCAATTGAGCTGTTGTAATCACATAGTCTTCTGAATTCTTTGATACATAATCAATGGCTACAGCATAATCAACAACAATGGCATCTAAACGACCTGTTTTCATATCAGCAAATGTTTGTGTGATATCATCATATTTTGTAATCTCAAAAGCTGTTATTTCCAGTTGCTTTTCAACGGCGATATCCGCTGTTGTACCAAGTTGAACGCCAACATTCTTACCTTCAAGATCTGCCGGTGTTTGAACAGATTCATCACCAGGCGCTACAACAATAACTTGACCGTTTGACAAATAAGGTTTTGAGAATTCAAATCCCTCAAGACGATCTGGCGTGATACTAACCGATGATATAATGACATCATACTTATCTGAATTCAATCCCGAGAAAATACCTTCCCAAGCCGTTGGAATAAATTCAACCTCAATACCCATTTCAGCTGCTAAAGCTTTGGCAAAGTCAATGTCAAAACCAACCAACTCATTATCTTGATTTCTAAACTCCATTGGTGGGTAAGAATCATCAACCGCTATTGTCAACACATCTGCTGATGCTTCTTTAGCACATCCTGCTACAACCAATACCATTACAAACAACATCATTATACTAACTATCTTTTTCATTTTATGCCCCTTTTCTTCAGAAAATATCGAATTATATCGATATTAACGATCTTGATTTGATCAGAATCATAATTGAATTCTGATACGTTATTATGCCAATGTTGCAACAAAACAGCACAACACCACAATAAATAAATTCTACTACGAAACAAGCATAATTGCAAGTGTTAGATGGGCATCTTTCATATTGTGACTATTTATTCAATTTATTGAATATGGAAGTGCGCATTGCATTCTTTGTAAAAATAATATTTGAATCTTCATTAATCAATGCTTTACGAATGTACTCGATTTCTTCCTCTGTAAGCTCAACCGTTCTTGATGTTTTAGACCGAATTACTCTGCTGTTTAAATCCTCCACTGCATCGGCTGCATTGCCTCTCTTATTAAAATAAAAAACGCCTTTATCAGAATCAAATACCCCATCATATTCCATATATATATGTTCAATTACCTTTTCACCTATACCGGTGCAAGAACTTAATTTTGACAATTCATATTCACCATTATAATCGATGTAGTAGTAATTATCCTTAAGGGCACTTTCTCTTATCATAAAACCATTCATCCCATTTTCTCCTTAAACTAGGTCTATTATCTATAGCTTCAATTACCAATATATTATAACTTTTCCATAGGATAAAAGCAATCTTGTTAAAACTCTACTTTTAATTCAAATAATAAAAACTGCCGAAAATGGTCTAAACGGCAGTTTTTGCTTATTACTTTATGATTTCTTTTTTTAATTCATGTATTCAAACTACTTTACTTCAATAACACCAGTAACTGTACCAGTCTCATCTTCAACACTTGAATCCATATATTCTTGGCTTGCGAAGTATAAGTTACCCTCGATTGTATTATCTACCAAATGGAATCCGTCAGCTTCAACATATACATCACCAACAAAAGTTCCACCTTGTAATCTGAAGTTTTCACTTCTTACAATTAAGCTTGGTGCTGTCAAAGTAAATCTTTCAAGGATGTTACGATCAGCATCTTGAGTATATAGACCAAGTTTTCTAGCGATTTCTTCTCTGTGTATAAATTCGCCTTCAACAACAAGATCTTCTTCTAACACGATGTCATTCAAAGTTGCTGCAAGCCAGAAACCATCAGCGCCAAGTGCTGCTACTAATGCATCACCTTCTGTAACGATTGATGCTGTACTAACTGCGTCAACTTCTTCTTCTGTCACTTCTTCTGTCACTTCTTCTGTCACTTCTTCTGTTTCTTCTTCTGTCACTTCTTCTGTCACTTCTTCAACTACCGGTGTTTCTTTTGCACAACCTGCAAAAACGGATGTTGCCATTACAAGTACTAGTATTAAAGCAAATATTTTTTTCATTTAACTAACTCCTCTTTTTGTCAATTTATATATTGTTAACCATTTAACACATTCTATTATATCATAATAAAAACAAATTTCATAGATTACAAAAAGAACAAAACTAATTTTTCCCTTATTTTATTATATTTAATTAATAATAACTTTATTAATATACAAAATATCTTCTGAGAAAATAGAACCGTGTCCTTACATCATCAGCCATCATCACTTATCAACGCCTTTACCTGAATCATTCACATCAATGAGAGCTTTAGGATATGCTTCAAAAATTGTTTGGTCTTTTAAGTATAAGTTATTGAAACGAATAGCCCATGAATGAATAATAGATAATGGAACTGAGTATGGAATTTTGTGATTTTGGTAGTCTTCCATACGATCAAGGAAAAAAGCTTTTTCATCTTTATTTAGTTCTTTAGAAAAATAACCAAACAAATGTAAAAGCATATTCATATTGCGCCCCTGTCGCATTGGATTTACAAAAGATCTTCGGAGTACTTCTTCAAAAGCTTCTATAACTTCTTCTACCGGTTTATGTTCATGATTGGCCACAATCTTGCCTAGTATCTTTTGATTAGCTTGGTGATAGGCCATCAAAAGATACTTATTATCACTTTGAAATTTGACCAACGCCTTCATACTTTGACTTGCCTTAACTTTGTCAAAAGCTGCCATTGTATAGATTCTAGTCAAAAAATGCTCTCTAATCTGATAGTTGCTAATACGTCCTTCATCTTCAACCGCCAACTCAGGAAAATGCTCTAAAAAAGCTTTTCCAAAAAATCCTTTTGTTTTTTTTGTCAAAGAGCTCACACGCCCAGTTCCTTTGTACATCTTAACATCCTTGATGCCACAAGAAGGTGACCTACTTTTTAATACTGCACCATGAATTTTTTTCTTCTTAAGTTCGGTTAAGAAATTAGCAGAAAAAGTTGTCATATCCTCTGATACATCCTCACCCGTCATGGAATAGACCAATTTCTCTACATCATTTTCCATAATAATTCTTATTGCCTGTCTTGGTACACTTAGACCAATGGCAACTTCCGGACATTCTGTAATAATATTGACATATGGTTTGATCTTCTTTATAAAAGCACTTCCTATAATGCTTCCGTCATAACGACAAGCCTTGTGTTCGATACATCTACTTACAAATATCGTGGGCTTTTCAAATTCTCTCATGTTTAACCTCCTAGGCGTCTTGTGGTTTAGTTTTCTTTAACCAAAGACATTCATAAGGATAAAGTTGCAGTTCTTTTCCCTCAAAGGATACCTCCTTACCCGTCAATTGATCCGTCATATACCCATAAACCCCTTGTTTCTGAGTATCTTATTGCTTACATATTGATTGTTCTTACTAAAATTATAAAGAAAAATCATGCGTTGATTTTTTTCTTCCTTATAGAAAGTATATACCTGATTATGATTAACGTCTATGATTTGTGCTTCAATTTTTCCATTTAATTGTGTAAATAAGTGTTGACAATCCAACTTCTTCACCAAAGGCTCCAAGTTCTACTTTGGCTTCCATGGATTTCGCTATCAAGGAATTAGCTCATCAGTCTCTTTGTCCTCTCTCGAGGTTTTATATCAGTGCTGCAGGATTCACTTTATGTTACGGTCTGTACCTTTGATAGAACCACTTGGGTCCATTTTCATGACGCTTCATACATCGCTTCTCAACCATACATGGTCATATATCTATCACGCCCCTTAGCGGTTTCGTGAGTCGGACTTACACCGACTTGCAAGTGGCCAGCTTGCTGGACACGCTCCTAGAGAATAGAGTAGAGAAATAATAGCCAGTATTACTTTCCTCTCGTTGACCCGTACGTACGGGTCTCGTATACGGCTCTACATCTTATATTCCAACACTTCTTAGATAGTATTGTAAAGGATTGAGCAAATATGCTCCGTCCTTTATTTTTGTTTCAAGTAACTTTGGATTTAGTATAAAATTCACTACATTCATCCCACTTCTTTTGTAGCACCCAAGTCTTGAATTT
>NZ_JCBCDA010000027.1:0-9552 GCF_059865615.1 Petrocella sp.
CACTTATGAAACCAAGCCAAGTAAGATTACGAATGGAACTTCATTATCGAGACCACCGGTACTTGGAGAAGATAAAGAAGGACCTGTACCTACCTTTACACCAAAATCAGATGCAACAAATGTAGCAACCAATACAAAAATAGTAATAACTTTCGATGAAGCCATCTATCTGAATAGAGGCGCACGAGTGAATGCAACGGATATAAAAGATATTATAGAGATTAGAAAAGATAAGACCACAGGTAGTAAGATTAATTTCACAGGTACAATCAGCTCGGACCGTAAGACGTTGACCATAACGCCAGATGAGTTCTTGGATATGACTACATACTATTACATTAACTTATTGGATAAATCCATAGAAGACATCGTTGGTAATAAAAATGTGAAGGCCACTTCAAGATTCAGAACAGGCAATCAAGACCTGGTACCTCCGAAGCCAACTTTTACACCGGCGAATAATGCAACCAATATTTCCGTTTCATCTAAGATTACCATCACATTTGATGAAGCCATCCGTTTGGTGAACAACAGTGCTGTGACGAATTCTAATATAACATCATTTATTGAGCTAAGAGAAAGTACTGCAACAGGAACGAAAAGGGGCTATTCGGCAACCATTAACTCTGCGAAGCGTGTAATAGAAATCACGCCGGATGCGAATATGACTGTGGATAGAAACTATTATGTTATTATTCTGGCAAACAGGATTGAGGACGCCAGTGACAATGCAGTACCAAAGACCACATCTACTTTCAAGACCGGATTGCCTATTGCTGCGACACCAACCATTACGACAAACCCGGCAACAACGACACCGATTGCTAATAATGGTACTGTAACCGTGACCTTATCTTCGACAACATCGGGTGGCAATATCTATTATACAACGAATGGATCAACACCAACAGTAACACCAGCACTATTATATACTGAACCTTTTTATGTTGACAATGTAGGAAATCTTGTTGACGGTCAGACAATTACAGTTAAGGCCATTTATACAAAGGTGGGTATGACCAACTCGGCAGTTGCTACGAAGGCCATCACCTTTGTAACCAATAGAGTGGCAACACCAACCATTACCACTGACCCATCTAATGTGTCCGCTATTCCTAGCGATAAACCGGTTGTGGTGACTATAGAATCAGCTACCGATGGATCAAAGATTTTTTATGCGATTGAAAATGAAGATGACTATAAAGAATATGATAGATCCATTACTATTAAAGATATTGACCCAGATGGAGATGTGATAACCATATATGCATATGCCACAAAAATTGGTATGGGTATGTCGGAGGTCTCCACAAAGGATATTAATTTTATCAATAATACAGTAAAAACGCCTACTATAGAAATTGTTAAAGCGTCTGATAATGAATCAGCTAGTGTAACTATTGTATCTGAAACGAGCTCAGCAAAAATTTATGTAACTATAAATGATGGACCTGAAATAGAACTTAGTGGAAATAGTTTTGATGTTACTGTTCTTGAGTATGGTACTTCGGTGACAATTAAGGCAACTGCTAGAAAGTCTGGTATGTTAGATTCTGAAATGAGTACAAAAACAGTCAGCTTTTAAAAAATTAGTCTTATTAATCAAATATTTTAAGGCCTATTTAAAACGTTAACCATAATGTTTTAAACAGGCCTTTTTCTTGTTGCCTTTATCTTTTTATGGTAAAGTGAGTATAAGAAAAGGTAATAAAAACGATTGACTAAGGATGGGAATTCTATGAATAGGAATTATAAAAAAGTATTATGGTTGATACTAGCTTTAATTACAATAATAGGAACAGGTCATACAAGTAGCGGAGCCACATATTTTACAGATGTAAAGGGCCACTGGGCAGAGTCTGCTATTTATGAAGGGGTAGCCCTTGGGATCGTATCCGGTTATTCAGACAATACCTTCAGACCTAATAGCTTTGTAACCCGTGCAGAGTTTTCTAAGATGATGAATCAAGCTCTTGGAGTTACTCATACAACATCAATTAATATGTGGGATGTTAGCTATTATCATTGGTACTATTATGAGGTTCAAAAAGCCGTCGCAGCTGGCTACATCTCCGGGTATACGGATGGTAGCTTCAAGCCAAATCATCGTATCAGTCGTCAGGAAGCGGCCACCATGATCGCAAAAATCTTGCCAAGAGAAACCTTATCTGTAGGTCAAAAAGTCTATGTAGATTATAATCAAGTAGCAAGCTGGGCCAGAGACCATGTGGATTTGGTCGCATCTAAGGGCTATATTACAGGCGATGCAAATGGGATGTACAGACCCGGTGGGGCACTGACCCGAGCAGAAGCCTGTGTGATTCTGGTTCGGGTATTAAAAGGAGAGCAGATAGTACGAAACACAACCTATATAAACTCAGATAACCTATCAAGAAGCCGTCAGATTTATCCCAACAACTTAATTATTGAGGAAAATGTAGGAAGCGGTCATGTTAAGTTAGACAATATCGTTGTTCTAGGCGAACTGATCGTTGAAGGTGGGGGAGAAAACACCATTGATATTAACAACTCCAGAATCATGAAACTGACTATGGCCAAAGATACAGGAGATGTAAGGGTTGTACTTAGAGGTGGAACCGGTGTTGAAGATCTCCTCATTAAAAATGGTGGTATATTGGAACAGAGGGATGTCTTAGGTAATGATGTCAAACAAGTTCGATTAAAAGGTCGTGCGCTTGATGAACAAAGGGTAACCCTTCTTGGTAATTTTCCAAATGTCAAAATTGAAGAAGAAGCCATGATGACTTTGGGCAGCGGTAGTATACAGTATTTGATGGTGGCATCTGAAGGGAAGGATTCAACCCTTCGTCTATCTTATGGAACAAGAGTGGAGATTTCTGCTGTATATGCCCCTACTCATTTTAAAGGCGCCGGTACTCTGACCACTTTGAGAGCTTATGCCAATGATATAACTTATGAGACTCTTCCAAGTCAAGTGACACGTGGTACCAGTCTTAGGAGACCGCCTGCACTTGCAGAAGATGAACAAGGCCCTGAGCCGACTTTTTATCCTGGAGACGGTGCCCGTGATATTGCTGTTAGCAGTCAGATTGTTGTGGTTTTTGATGAACCTATTTACCGTGATTATGGAGAGCCGGTCACCAGTTCGGATATTAGAAATATCATTGATATCAGACGCACAAGAACCACGGGTACGCGTATAGACTACGAAGCTACCATAAGTTCGGATCAACGTACTTTAACACTGACACCCATAGATTATCTAGAGACAGACACTTACTATTATATTGTTCTAAGAGATGAATCGGTTATGGATATCTATGGCAATGAGAATGACAGGATGACGGCAAGGTTCAGAACATCGGGTCTAGATCTTGTGCCCCCTGAACCGGACTTCTCACCAAGAGAAGGCGCGACAGGTGTTTCAGTCAATACATCAATAGTCATAGATTTTGATAGATCTATTCTTATGATAGGAGATAGAGACATTGAAGATGGTCAGATACCCACTTTTATTGAATTAAGAGCAGGGAGTGTGACCGGACCCAAAAAAGTCTTTAGAGCCGAGATGCGATCAGGTGACGAGAGCATACGCATATATCCAACAGGTTCACTTAATCTAAATGAGACCTATTATATCATTGTCCTAGCAAATTATATTATGGATGAGAGTGGTAATGTGATACCAAGGACCACGTCTTATTTCAAAACAGTTTTGCCAACGGCTTCAAGACCGGTGATTAGCATCAATCCGTCAGATACAAGTCAAGTAATGAACCATGAGATAGTGAGGGTGACTTTGACCACCGGTACAAGTGGCGGATATATTTATTATACTTTAGATGGAAGCAATCCCACCACCAGTGATCCGATCTATACAGCACCCTTTGAGTTATCAACAGATTTGCTCCTTGGTGAGACCATAACTGTAAAAGCAGTGACCGTCCATTCTGATATGAACACATCCAGTACAGTGACAAAAGTCATTAATTTTTTACCTAATCAAGTGGCAGCACCACTGATAACATCAGATGCTGTTAATCCGGATGCCATTGAACAAGGTACGAATGTAAACATTTCCATAACAACGACCACACCGGGAACAAGCATTTATTTTACTACAAATGCTAATGATCCGATAGAACAGGACACAGAATATACTGGCGCTTTTAGCATCAATGCACCTGTGAATCCAGACGGTACAATTACGATCAAAGCCATCGCTGTAGGCGAAGGTATGGATGATTCAGAGATTGTTGACCTTACGTTGATTTTTATCAATGACTAAGCATGGTCTTGACATACTTTATGTCAAATGATTTGACAATGACAAAGTGAATAAGATGAAGATTTATATTGTCTATTTTTGTATAATATAGAGAGATTAATAAGCGTAGGACTTCATTTAGTGACTTACGTTTATGGGTGGAGAGATTAGATATAGAAAATACCATACACAAGAAAAGAGGCGTTGCCTCGTTATGAGTTCTGCTCATATTTCTGAATGGTTCGACGGGAAAGGATCTTGACGCATTCAGCTATGTTTAAAGCTGAATACTAGAGTATGACTTTCCTAGAGCATAAAAAAGGAAGACCCTTGGGGGAGAGAAAGGGCCTTCCTTTTTTATGCTTTTATAATGCTTACGATAATAAGTGTGATTAAAGAACGCTTCCTATAGTTTATTATAGAGATGTTCTAAGTCTTTAAGTGTTGTGGTTTTATCTTTTTCTGACAGATTAATCTCATCTTTTAAGTAGTCCCAAAATGCAGCGGTCATATTGATTTCATTGATAGCAAAAATGGCATGTGGCGCATTTTGTTTAATCACAATAGCACCAAGGTCCTCTTTAACATAGAGAATAAAATGATTATGTCTTTTTTTGGAGGTAACTTTTAGGTTGTAGTTATCATATTTCTTTAGATACAGAACCGTATTTTTAAGATGCGCTTTATATTCATTAGGTGTATAGCAGATGTTTGAGGTTTCAGCGATTCCAGTGAAGGCAACATTCACACCCCCTTCTTTGATTTCTATAAGACTTGGCAGCTGCAGAAGGGCGTGGAATGAGCAGTGCTCAAGTGCTTTTTCAAAGTCTTCTTTTCGCTCATAAAAGTACTGGATTAATTTCTCTTTATCATCCCTATCAGACCGATTGATAATCGACTCTGCTACAGCACTTGGCATTGTGGACCAATTTAGACTGTTTGATTTAAGCAGTGTAGGGGTTGCATCTTTTTCGAACTCTTTTAAAAGATCAAGGTATTGCTGCTTTTGATGATATGTAAAAATCTGCATAAGTGGCCGACACATGAACAAGTAACTCTCAAACTCACTTGTCAGAGCAGCTAAAGCTTTTTTATCTTTGAATAGAATATTAAGGGCTTGATGTTCCATTATATCAAGAGATGAGCTGGTTACAGCAGTAATCTTTGGGGCAATAAATAGTGTTCTCTTAAAAACACCGTCTCTTTTCTTAGGATAGTAATAGGGTTCAATGGCGCCGGTCATATAGAGAGGCATCCACTTTGAGAGGGCTTCAAGCATCTCATCAAGATTACGACTGACGGTATGAATAACCTTGATTCGATTGCCTTGTAAGATCACACGGGCCAATAGATCCCGCCATTTCGCTGCAAAGCAAGCATCGCCTGTCAACCAATCCATAGACTCATCGCTATATAATAATAAGGTAGTTGGTTGATTGGATTTTATAATGAGAGATAGAAAAGATAAAACAGCTTCTCGCTTACCTTCGATACCATAATATAGCGCAACATCTTTTTTGGGGGTTTTTGGATCAGAATCAGTGAAATCATCCGAAACGGGTGTATTTTTTTGAAATCGAAAATCAGAAATGCCATTCAAAAAACCAGATATTGAAGCATGTCCGGTTTCTTCATGCCCCATTAACCATTGATAAATAACCTCGGTTGTATTTTTAGAATCTTGAAAGTGCTCTGATTGCATTTTTAGAATTTGTGAGAGTGACTTGATTTGATAATCTTCTATACAATGGCTTATAAAGTAGTGGGCCATTTTTTTTAAGTAATCTGCCTCTTTTACTAGACGTCTCTCACCTCTACGTAATCGGCTGATATGTGAAGCATCTAATGAAGTATACATTGCAAGGGAACTATTGGTTGTTTTCGTTATGTTCATTAAGAAATCTAGTTTTTCATAAAACTGCATATTGGCCACCTCCAATAGTTATATTCTACCACGAATAATTATGATAGGATAGTACTTTTGACATGAAACATGTCAATCTAACTGTCATGGACAAAGGCCATAATATCAAGATATTTTGTCTTATTTCTCGATTAAGATAAAACCATTTTCCATCTAATATAGCCTAAAACAAAAAATTAAAAAACTATAAAAATATATGTCGTTTTGATTAAAATACCATAAGAACTATTGACATGTTTTCCCTTAAAACGTACACTTGACCTAAGACTAAATAAAGGATGTGGCAAACATGAAAAAAAGTTTTTCGTTAGTACTCATAGCAATGCTGATACTCAGTACTTCTACTATACATGGGATAACGAATCAACAATATGTTCAATACACAAAAAACAACAGTGCGTTGGTCGCTGACAAGGTGATTGGCATAGAAGCAGACACACTTGGTGGTATATGGGTGGCAACTTCAGGTAGCGGGGCCATTTATATTGATTCTACAGGCACGTGGCAAACGTATATGGAAATGAGTTCCGGTCTAAAGAACAATTTCTTAAATGATGTGACTTTGGATGTTTTAGGGAACGCTTATTTTGCAACCAACATTGGTGTCACTTCTCGTATGAAAGACAATACTTGGAATAACTATTTCATGAATGATAACAAGATTTTTGGAGAGACGGTTACCGCTCTTGCAACGGATGCTAAAGGTGGCCTATGGCATGGCGTTACAGGTTATGGCGCTTACTATAAAAGCGCGGATGGTGTTATGACCCATTATAGCAGTGCCAATTCATCCATACCAAGTAGTAATGTATCCAGCTTTGCTTTTGATCAAAAAGGTGGCGTCTGGATTGGAACCGAGCTAACCTATAATGAGATGGGTGGTATCGCTTATCTGAGTGCCGAGGGTAAATGGACCCTCTATAATTCAAATAATTCTAAGTTACCTTCCAATAGAGTGCGTGAAGTCTACGTGGCAAAAAATGGTGCTGTGTGGATTGGTACCATTAATGGGTTGGCTAAGTTCTATAACAACGAGTGGGTCATCTACAGCAACAATTCCGTATGGGAGTACGATGTTAGATCTGTTACAGAAGACAGTGCGGGCAATATATATGCAGCAACTTGGGGTGATGGATTACTCAAGATTGATCCCGCAGGAAAGTTAACTAACTACAAGTCATCGGATTCACCTCTACCTAACAACTACATTTATGAGGTCGAAATAGATACAAAAGGTAATATCTGGCTTGGCACCAATGTGGGTCTTACGCAGATTAAAACAGAGGCACAGATGGTACAGCCACCGGTGGTGCAACCAAAAATAGTAACTGTTTTTGTTAAAAGTCTTCAAGTACCTTTTGATATTCAACCGGTGATTCGAGAAGACAATACTTTGGTTTCAGTAAGATTTATACTTGAGGCTTTGGGTCAAGATGTAACATGGAATGAATCAGAAAGAAAAGTAATATCAACAGGCGACAAAACAATCGAACTAACGATAGGTGAAAAAGTGGGTTACGTGGATGGTGTGGCGTATCCGCTAAATGTACCTTCAGAGATTATTGGTGGTAGAACCATGATACCTTTAAGATGGATATCAGAGAATTTAGGTCACGATGTACAATGGAACCCGGTCAATTATAGAGTGGATATCAATTAGGTCCTATAGGAGAGATAGATGAATAGTAAAATTATTAAGAAAAGAGTAGCCCTTACCATAGCTAGTATGCTAACTTTAAGTATGTTTATGATGTCAAGCGTTAGAGCTGAAGAATTAACAGCACCATTGGAAGAGATACCTCAAACCATAGCCGTTGAGCCAATAGTCCTAGATATTGAGGATGCTTTACAACGGGCATTAGAAAATAGTTTTGAGCTAAAAATTGCTGAGGCTGAGATGAAGACTTCTATAATGACGGCCAGTCAACAAAGAACATTGGCCAAAGAAGACGCCACTACAGGCATGTACAGTGCAGATCTAGCGATTAAGATTGCTAAAGTTAATAGAGAAATCCTGCCGACCTTAGCAAAAGAAACCTACAATGCAAAAATAACGGAAGTAGAACTTGGTATTAAAGGTGCCTTTGCACAATTGGTTTTTGCAAAGGAAAGTTTGGAACTGGCAGAAAAATATAAACTTCAGGCAGATGAGAGTCTAGCGATGGTCAAAACAAAGCGAACTTTAGGACAAGCTTCAGATCTAGAAGTTACCAATACAGAATCAGAAGTTGCTAGTAAGGCGTCTGAGTTGACTCAAGCACAAATTGCTTATAATCAGAGCCTCATGGATCTGAATTTACTCATGAATGAAGCACTAGAAAAAACATGGGTGATTGAAGATACCATGGCAACAGAAGCGGTCGAGCTTGTAGCTCTAGAAGATATGAAAGCCTATATGCTTGAGAATCACCCGATGATTTTAGGGTCTAACTTAAGCTTTAGTATTGCAGAATCTACGTTTGAGCTGGCAAAAGGCTATTACCCATCCAATGTATGGACCTATCGATATGCTGAGCAAGATTATTTCAAAGCCAAATATCAGAACCAACTGGCTCAATTATCACAGGAAAAAAGTTTGATTCAAGCTTATATGAGCGTTCAAGGTAACCTTGAAGCTATTCAAGCATTAGAAAAAAATGTAGCAACGGTGAATGAAAGCTACCGAGTTGCTAAGATACGTTTTGAACTGGGTATGATTACAAGCTTCCAATTGAATGAAGCCTTATTGATGCAACAACGTATGGAAAGCAACTTAGCTAATGCCAAACGTGGGTATAGATTATCCATAGCCCAATTGGAATTCATATCCGGTATGAATGCTATTAAGACAACAGAAGAGCTTTAAGATGAGATAAAGTAAAAAACGGTTCCTTTGCCTGTATGATTTATACAGACAAAGAACTGTTTTTTTTGCCAAATATGAATTTTATTCTATTCTTATGGGAAGTCCGTCATATGACTTTTTTATGACTTTGGGTACATGAAATACTTCAACAATAATGAACACAGAACCATCGATCATTATTGTAAAAGTGAACAGTTAGATACAGATTATTTATTATACTCTATTATTCAACATAGTTAGATCGGAAGAAAAAAGATCTGGAGAAAAACGAAATAACCTTGAGTAAGTACTCATGAAGGGGGGGCTTTTTCGGAGATGGACAAAACGACCTTGGCGAAAAACAAAGAGATGAAAGACATTGAGCAACATCTCATTTTTATTGACGTAGTGTTGATTTTTGAAGTCGTGTTGTCCTATATATTCTAGCATCAAGGGGTGGGTAAATAGTAAACGAATGAAACTATATAAATGTGTAAAAATAAAAATGCAGGGAAGACGTTTGTTATACTAAGAGTAGTTTTAATTTACCTTTCG
>NZ_JCBCDA010000143.1:0-1615 GCF_059865615.1 Petrocella sp.
TGTAGGGCCCCTCTATTTTGAAATAGCACCCATTTTTCATCGTAATTATAGTTTTTAGTGCTTTGTTTCCTAATTCCTGGTTCTTCAACCAATTCTATTTTCGTTCTTCTATAATCTCCTAAACAGGTTATAGAGTGATACTTTTATCATCATCTCCTTTATCATGTTATTAAACTTGGTGGCAGATACATATACCAATTAGCATATGTTATCAAACAGACCTCAACAGATAGTTTCTCATATTTAGACCAAATCTTTTGGTTCTAAAGTAATTAGATATCTTTTGCTTAAAATCCTCAAAGGACGAGTAATATTGTAAAATAAGCAGGTCATGTTTGGCTATATTCCAGATCTCTTCTAGCATCATAAACTCGGGCGATGCTGTCGGTAGGTATACCGGTATGAGAGTATCTTTGTTCTCTTCAAGGTACTCTTTCACCCGTCTGGATCTGTAATGTTGTGGTGCTTTATCAAGAAATAGATAACACCTTGGAAACTTGTGATGGATTATCTTTAGAAAGTCAAGGAAAGTATCAGCATTGAATTTATTGTACTGTCTGAAGAGCTGTTCACCTTTCATGCTTACAGCACCAAACAAACAGGATAGTTCGTGCGAACCTATGATCCTTACTACGGGCCTTTTCTTGGCATCAATCCAAACACGTCTTACCAGAGAATCATAGAAAAAGAAAGATTCATCCAGCGATACTATGGTAAAGTTTTTCTTCCTCTTCTTCTTCTTTTGGTGTTGGTGGGAGCGGGAGATATCCACAAATATTTGTTTGACCTTTTTTTAAATTCATCCTTCTCTTCTGCAGAGGCAGTGTTTACATGTACCTTTCTTGGAACCTTCTGTTTAAGACCCCATCTGCGAAGTATACGGTATATGTGAGTATAGTGATATTTGATTCGGCTTTCCTTTATTATCAACTCCTCAACCTGCTTTGTGGTCCAGCCCTGATTGCTATCTGTTAGTATGGTCTTTATCTCATACGCTATCTCTTCTGGTAGTTCTGTCGGTCTGCCGCTTTTGGGTCTATCTCTTAATCCGTCTGTACCTTCTTCATTATATCTTTTTAGCCATTTACAAGCCCATGATCTATTTCTATGAAGATCTCTGGCTACATGGGCCGCAATCTTGTCATGGTACACAACATCAAGTACAAGCAGCATCCTTTCCTTTACCTTTCCATCTAGTTCTGATTTATAGATCTTTACAAACGATGCTTTGTTGTTGTTGGTAAGTGCTGTTGCCATAGATTAGACTAGATCATATTTTATTAATCCGAGCTATAAACCTTGTTCCTTTATATGTGCTAAACGGTATATTATACATAATACGTGCATTATAGAGTGGCTAATTGATTGATTATCATTGTATACAACATCAAGTACAAGCAGCATCCTTTCCTTTACCTTTCCTTCTAATTCTGATTTATAGATCTTTACAAACGATGCTTTGTTATTGTTGGTAAGTGCTGTTGCCATAGATTAGACTAGATTATATTTTGTTAATCCGAGCTATAAACCTTGTTCCTTTATTTGTGCTAAACGGTACAAGTATATTCAGGATGCATCGCTGCATAGAAATTATGGAAAATATTTTGTGGACTGC
>NZ_JCBCDA010000166.1:0-2148 GCF_059865615.1 Petrocella sp.
ACTCTAATAATCTTTTATAATCTTCCATTACCTTCTCCCATAGTTTGTGAATCTTTTTTGATTGTAACAGTATTTATGATTATTCGCAAGTTTTATTTTCTGAGGACGAGGTTGGTAATTTTTTATAAATACAATATGAAAACATTTTAATTTATTAAAGGAAACAAACATGAAAGAACAAATCCGTCAAATCGTAAAAGAAGAAATCACTAAGCATTTAAATCTTGCTGAACATCCACAAGATGAACAGGTCAACGAATCGCTATTGGCTATTCTGGGAATAGCGGCAATCGGTGCGGCATGGGCGTGGACACGTGGATTCGTACAAAAAACTAAAAACGACACTATCATGCAATCGTTTTTAGAAAATTATGATAAAGAGAGAATTATTGAAAAGAAAATTCCAGAGACCGCAAAACGGTTTAAGTTGATCGCAACTTTATCTGACTTAGAGGTTATGGAAAAGCAGGTAGACGTATATATTAAAAAACTTAAACGAATGCAAACGAATGTCGATAAATTCGTTGATAGGTATTTTCAAGGAATGGAAGATAGCACCAATTTCGTTGACAAGGCATTTGCGATGAAACCTGCTAGTGAAAAAGCTCGCATTAAAAGAGACTTGGCAAAAATGATCGAAAACATCGAAAACTCGTTTCAAATGGAAATTGATGCAAAAACCGCAGAGTTGCTTGATTAAAACATCATAAATATATAAGGAAATGATCGATGAAAAATCGCGGAGACGTGGTTTACGCTGATAACACCATGTCTATTCTTAGAGAAGCAATACGGGATGAAATGAGAATATCAAAAGACCTTCTTAATATACAGGAAGGTCTCGATTCTCTTATGAAAACTGAGACACTTTTACAAGAATGGAGCATCATTTCTGCAAGTAAGAATCTGGCAAATGGTATTAAGAATTTACCAGCTACCATTAAAGACCTTCCTAATTACCGAATGGCTATTTTGAGTGGTAAAGACGGTAAGTGGATTCTTACTAGAGATATGGGTAAGCTGGATATTGTATTCTATGATAATAAAGGCGGGTTTGTAAAAGAAACTCACCCTGCAAGCGAGTTCACCAAAAAGCTAAACGAAATAAGATCCGAGGGCAATGAAGTTATCCGAGATTTTAACGGTTTGCGTAAATTTATTGGATGGTTTCTTATTGCTGGGGTTAAGCGGGGGACGACACAGCTAATCCTTGCAGGTATCATTGCGATTCTGCTCGGACTTATACTAGTGTTCCCCACTATGGCAACCATAAGCATATTTGGAACAACTCTTGGTGCTCTTGCTGGTGCTTGGGGCGGTATAACTGCACTAACACTCGCCAAATCTGGTGCAATTAATCTAACCGTTGGTAAAGTGTCTAAAAAGTTAATACAGATGCCACACGAGAAAAATAAGTAATAGTTACACATTTTTTGGAATCCCCTTAACTGGGGATTTTTTATATCCTGAGAGAAAATAAAATTAAAGTTATAAATAGTAGTATAAGGCTATTTATAAATTGGAGTAATAGTAATGATTCTAATAGAACAAAATTTTGATGGAGTGCAGACCTTCAATGAATCTACCGATAATGGCAAGAAGAAGACTTACTTGGCAGGGACATTCATGGAAAGTGAGCAACGAAACCGAAACGGTAGGATTTATGACCGCAATGAGTTAGAGAGTGCCGTGTCAAAAATCAATGATGCCGCAAAACTGAATAGACACATATTATCACATTTAGACCATCCAAATCATTTGGATATTAAACTTGATGAAGTCTCCATGAAGCTGGTTGAAGCTAGGATGGATGGCAATAATGTATGGTGTAAAGGGGAAGTGTTAGAAACTGTACCGAAAGGGCAGATACTAAAATCATTATTAGAAGCTGGTATCCAAGTCGGGGTATCGTCACGCGGGTCTGGACAGGTAGATGAAGGATCTGGTAGGGTTAAAAATTATAACTTCATCACGGTTGATGTAGTATCTCAGCCATCAGCCATCGGTGCATATCCAGAAACCATCCAAGAGCAGATTGAATATTATAAGCGTGGGAATGTTGTGACTGATTTATCGGAAGCGGTGATTCATGATCCGATGGCTCAGAAATACTTCCAACTTGAAATGAAGAAATTCATCAACGAAGTT
>NZ_JCBCDA010000068.1:0-73422 GCF_059865615.1 Petrocella sp.
GCGCGGTAATATTTTTGTCCGTAAAAACAACACAGAAATCACATCTGAAGACGACTTGTATGGCAGAGAAATCATTGTCATGAGAGGGGATAATTCTCAAGAATATGCCGAAAGGATGAAATTTACGGACAAGTTAATTCTCGTCGATACATACGCTGAAGCCTTTGAATTGTTAAGCTCTGGTGCACATGATGCTGTTCTTGCCCAAAGCCTGGTAGGGCAAAAACTAATAAATGATCACAAGATTACCAACGTTGAGGCGGTCACTAGAATGTCAGACGATGGTATTGATAGGATTAAAATTACGCTTGAAGGATTTGAACAAAAATTCAGCTTTGCTGTTAAAGAAGGCGACAAAGAATTATTAGCCTTATTGAATGAAGGCTTGGCAATCGTATCTGAAAATGGCACGTATGAGTCTCTTTATGTAAAATGGTTTCCATTTTTGGTGAATGTAACACCGGATTACAAACAAATTGCCTATTATTTTACTTTGGCGCTATCTGTTGTAATCGTAGCCTTGCTATTTTTTTCTTTTCTAATGATACGAAAAGAAGTCAAAAGGCAGACAGCAAAGTTGGAAAACAATCTGTATAGAAACACCATAATGTTCAATGTCATGAATCAGGAATATAGCTCAATTACAGACTGGTTAGATTACGTTCTAAACGAATTAATTAGGATGACGGGTAGTGAATATGGTTATGTATATTTGTTTGACGAGGCAACAAATGAGCTCACACTTAACTCATGTTCAAGAGGCCTTATGGCAAAGAGCCAAGATGCAGAGAAACAAAGGGTTTATCAACTGGATCAGACCGGCCTTTGGGGTGAGGTCATAAGACAACGAAAACCCATGGTTATCAATGATTTCACCAAATCAAATGACTTCAAAAAAGGTTGCCCTAAGGGTCATGTCAAACTGGATAACTGGATGGCCATCCCTATTTTTGAAGATAAAGATATAGTTGCCACAGTTGGTCTAGCTAATAAACAGGATAATTATGACGACAATGATATTTATCAGGTCACCGCTTTGATGAGTGGTGTTTGGAACATGATTGAAAGAGCCAAATACAGAGACAAGCTTGAGATAGAGAAGAATAAATATTTATCCACATTGGTGTCTATCGGTGATGGTGTTATGGTCGTCGGACTAAATGAGAGAATCGAGATGATTAATCAGGTCTGTGCAGATATAACCGGATGGACTGAAGAAGAAGCAAATGGGATGTATTATAAAGACGTCTTTAGAATATCTCATGAGAATCATGGGTATGATATTCTAGATCCGGTTGCGGAGGTCTTAAAAACAGGAATATCCCATGAACTAAGCAATCATGCGGTACTGACATCAAAGAATGGGAGTGTTTATATGTTAGAAGACAGTGCCGCACCAATAAAAAATCTTCATAGTGAAATGTTGGGTGTGGTACTGGTTTTTAGAGATGCGACACAGAAACTTAAACAGAGAAGACAGATAGAGTTCTTGAGTTTTCATGATGCATTAACCGGTCTATATAATAGAAGATTTTTTGAGGAAGAAATCAAAAGACTCGATACATCAAGAAACTATCCCCTGACCATCATAATGGCCGATTTGAATGGACTGAAGCTTACCAATGATGCATTTGGACATCATGAAGGAGATGCGTTGTTGAAACAAACTGCCAACCTTTTTAGAACATACCTTAGGTCTGAAGATATAGCTGCCAGATGGGGTGGAGACGAGTTTGTTATACTGATGCCAAAGACAAGCTTAAAGGAGGCTGAAAATATAGTACAAAGGATAATCCAAGGTAGTGAAAAATTAAACACGAATAAGGGTATTTTGTCCATAGCCTTTGGATGGGAAACCAAAACAGACCGTTCTATGAATGTGGAAGATGTATTCAAGAATGCAGAAGAATATATGTATAAAAAGAAAATCAGCGAGAGTCAAGGTGTACGCGGCCTGACCATTAAAACCATTATCAATACGTTATTTGAAAAGAGCCCAAGAGAGGAAAAACACTCGAAACGTGTCAGAGAATTGTCCATGAATATTGCCAAGGGACTGAATTTATCTCAGCATCAGCAAGACGATATCGCCACTTTGGGATTGCTGCATGATATAGGTAAAATCATCGTTCCAGGTGAAATACTTGAAAAACCGGGAAGATTAACAGATGAAGAATACGAAGAAATCAAAAAGCATCCGGAGATTGGGTATAGAATGTTAACAGCAACCAACGAATTTTCTAGCATAGCAGAGGGCGTCTTATGTCATCATGTGCTATCATATTTAGAAAGTGACGTAATAATACTTGAGGAGGATCGTCAGGATGTTGACATTATGGGTATGGACCATAGATCAAATTATTAAAAAAATTGCCATAAATAAGTTGTCGGGACAAAAACCAGTGTATTATCTTAATGAAAAAATCAGTTTTAGTCTGGTAAAAAACAGAGGTGCATTTTTAGGTTGGTTGAAAGACAAACCGGCTTATCTCCATGTTTTAACAATCCTATCTATCATTATGATTCTACTTATAGGTATACCTTACTGGACAACTGGAAAAGGTAAGTGGACTGGTATAGGGCTAGCGCTCATGCTGGGTGGTGCTCTTGGAAACCATACGGACAGAATCAAAAGAGGCTATGTGGTGGATTATATTGCCTTCGCACCCAAACACAACCTATATTTCAATTTAGCGGATTTTGCTATTTTTGAAGGGGCCTTTTTAATGTTCATTGGTAAGTGGATTGGAAAATAGATTCAGATAATACTTCGAATGCTCTTTCTTCATACAGCTTCTTCCTCATCGTCGTTAATCAATACACCATTTTTACCTGAATTTTTGATTTTATACATATAGCTGTCTGCTTTATAAAAAAAGTCTCTTGTTGACTCTCCTTGCCATTTTGCTACACCACAACTAAAAGATAGTTTATCCTCTTGGAATTCTACTTTGTTTAATTCTATCAATACATTTTCCATAATGTGACTGACTTCATTTGTTTCAAGATTCTTAAACATAAGAACAAATTCGTCACCACCATAGCGACCTACAAACTCAGCTCTTGGTAGATTATCTTTAATGATATTAGCAATACGACATAGTACCTTATCTCCAAAAGCATGTCCGTAGTGATCGTTTATTTTTTTGAAGCCATCTAAATCAATCACAGCTAAAAAAAGGTTTTCTTCGAAGGAGGCCACTTGTTCAATGTATTTTTCTATATACACATTAATCATGCGTTGATTATATAGCCCGGTTAGTGCATCCCTTTCAGATAAGTATTTTAATTCTTCATTCTTTTTTTCTATTTCTGTTTTGTCTTCTAAATAAGCAACGGCATAAAGATATAACATACGTGATATAAAAAATGCGATTATATTAATAACAAGTCCGTTAATCAGATGGGGAACGAGAAAAGACATATTTGATTGGAAAAAGGGTAAGCCAATAGCAAAGAAACTATAGCTTATTAAAAGTATAATACTAATGGTCCTAGGACGAATCCTAACGGCACTAATGACTGAAAATAGTACTAAGATATAAATACTAATATCCGAACTTATATCCTGAGCAAAAAATGTATTAAGAATAGACATACCAAGAATAACAAGCACAATGGCACCAATATATACATTTGAATGTTTGGTTAAGGTGTCAAAACTATATAGTTGAACTTTCACCTACCATATGTAGTTATGAATGTATCAACGTAATCTACATATGGTAGGCGAATTTAGTGAAACTTAGTTTTGACCCTTTAACCATAAATGTTATTTATATAATTTGGAATGTTGTTTGTATAATAGAGTTGACATATTATAATGGTTGCTTCAGAATGATGATGAGGCGTATGCTAAGTGAGAGATAAGATTGCAGAAGTTGCCGTTTATGTAAATATTAATAAGTAAGACGACTAAAATATACATGCATAAGGTGGTATAAATATGTTTAAGCAGTTAAATAAAAGTCTAAGAGTACGTATTACCTTTTTTTCTTTTATCGCAATTATCGTCATTCAATTAATATTTATTCTGGGAACATATACCATATATGGCAAGTATGTAATTAATAACAGTCTAGATACATTAAGTATTACGACGAATGAAACCTCAATCTTTCTTGAAAAAATCATAGCAAGCTATATGAAACCATTGAACAATTTATCAACGATACCGAATCTTAATAAGCTAGAGTGGGAAGAACAACGTAGTCTCATTGATAGTAATTTTAGTGGCTTTTATGATGAGATTGCGATGGTCGACATAGATGGTCATGCAAAATACTATGATGGCATGGTTCTAAATCTTAGTGATCGTAATTATATAAAAAAAGCCTTAATGGGTCAACCAGCAATTTCAGAGATGATAATCAGCCGTAAAACAGGTGAGCCTGTTATTGTTGCAGCTGTACCAATTGTTGATCTCCATAATGATGTTGTTGGTGCTGTTCTTGGTCGACTGGAGATGATATCATTATTTAATGATATTAAAACAACGGGTTACAAGCAGTCATCTCAAAGGTTTATCATTTCTTCAGGTGGAAGCGTCATCTATTCGGAGCTTGATGAATATTGGTTTATAGATAATAATTTTAAAAAAGAACTAAAAGGTTTTCTGAATACTGAGAATAACGATGGGTATGGCGTTAAAATACAAAAATATGAAGATGAAAACTATTATATTTTGTACAGTCAAATAGGTGATTATCAGTGGGGTCTTTATACTGTTATCTCGGAGTATAATATTTTAAAACCTATAAGAAACTTATTATATATATCGCTATTCTGCTCACTTATTTTTTCCTTCTTCATCATGCTATTCACATATATAGCAATAAAAAAAGCTTCCATGCCAATTAATGAATTGGATCAACTTATGTTAAGAGGCTCAGAGGGCGATTTTTCTGTTAGAGCCAAGTTTAATCGGCAAGATGAAATAGGACGCTTGGGTGACAGCTTTAATGTGTTGATGGATAAAATTAAGTCACTCACTTATTTTGATGTGGAGACTTCATTACCAAATGCCATAGTATTTGAAGAAGACTATCAGATACTCGCAAATATGGATCATAGTAAAGATAAATTAGGCCTATTAATGATAGAAGTGGATGAACTTATTAGTATAAAAAACAAACGTTCAGTTATGTATGCTACAATTGTTGAAAAAATTGTGAAGAGACTGAAGCGGTTTGTCCCAGCAAATAGTATTTTGTACAAGTACACAGATCATGCTTTTGCAATATTGATACCAGATTCTATGAGCATTATTACGCCGGTATTTGAAGAAAAAATATCGAAGTTTCTTGACGAATTTGAAAAGAAAAAATCATTAGACAACCATTTTATAGTCAATATTGGGTACAGCTTTATGAAGGATAACTCTCCATATATTGATTTAATCAATGCTGTAATAGCTGCGACAAAGTATGCAAAAAAAGATCAATATTCCAGTATCAAGCGGTTCACTGAATCCATGCTAGATGAATTAAATTATGATGCTGAAATGAAACTTTCCATAGCCAATGCTTTGAGAGAAAAGCAATTTTATTTGTTACTTCAACCGATTGTTTCTTTGAAAAATCAAAAAATTGTAAAAGCTGAAGCACTAATTAGGTGGTTTCATCCGGAAAAAGGGAATATCATACCGGATAAGTTTATTCCCATAGCAGAGACAACAGCTTTAATTATGGATATTGATTACTTTGTAATTGATGAAGTATGCCAATTACTAAGAAATCGGCAAATAAATAAAGACAAATTGTTTCCGATATCTATAAATATCACGTCAAAGACATTGGAGCAAGATGATTTTGTTCGTAAGCTTGAAGCTATACTTATGTCATATCAAGTAAATCCTAGTTATATAGAAATTGAAATTACAGAACGTGTTGTCATGAATAATTTTGACAAGAATATTGAAACATTGTTGAACCTTAGAAAAATGGGTATCAAAGTTTCTCTAGATGACTTTGGTATAGGCTATTCATCCTTAAGCTATTTATCAAAAATACCTTTGGATTTTGTTAAAATTGATAAGTCATTTATTGAGGCGATTACAGACAATAAGATGGCTGAACAAGTAATCAAGTCTATAATTCAGATGTGTGAAAATATGAGTCTTTCCGTTATTGCAGAGGGCATAGAAACAATAGATGAAGCCAGATTTCTTTTGAATAATGCGTGTTTATATGGTCAAGGTTATTTGTTTTCAAAACCCCAATCCATTAAGGATTTAAAGTTTGAATTTAATGTATTATGAGCATAATAGTATTTGTTATCTTATTGCAAAAATAAACTATTAAGCCTTGGAATACTTATTAGAAAAAAGAGGTTATTTCTCGCTTTGCAAAATAAATCTTTCTTAGAGAATAAGAAAAAGCAAGTACTGGAAGTTAGTCCTTGCTTTTTCCTGTCTTATGTTTTATTGTTTATAGATTTTCCTCAGGTAATCCATCTTTGCGGTCATATTCATCATCAGTGCATCTACGAGCACCAATGCAGTCATAGCTTCTAATATGGTAACTGCTCTTGGGACGATGACTGGGTCATGGCGACCTTCGATCATGATTTCTTTGTTCTCTTTTTGCCTTGTAATGCTGGGCTGTTCAATGTGGATAGAAGCGGTTGGCTTAACAGTGGCTCTAACGATTATAGGACTACCATCGCTCATACCTCCTACAATACCGCCAGCATGGTTGGTTTCTTTTATCAGCTTTCCGCCTTCATAGCGAGAGAAATCGTTGTTGTCGAAGCCTTTTTTGTCAGCAACACCAACACCTGCTCCAATTTCCACAGCTTTGATTGCTCCGATGGACATGACGGCTTTTGCAAGGTTAGCATCTAATTTGTCAAATACTGTCTCTCCAAGTCCGGTTGGAACGCCCGTTACGATACATTCTATAGTACCACCAATAGAGTTGCCTTCTTTAATGATATCATCTACATAGTGTCCGGCTTCTATTGCTTTTGCTTCATCCGGCATTCGAAATAGATTTTCATGAATCTGAGAAGCATCAAAATCAGCCATATCAACAATTACAGGTCCAACTGATCTTGTATAGCCAAGTAAGGTGACACCAAATTCGTTTAGTATTTTCTTGGCGATGGCACCGGCAGCAACTCGGCCTATGGTTTCTCTGGCAGAAGAACGTCCACCACCACGGTAATCACGTAGTCCATATTTTTCATCAAAAGTAAAATCCGCATGTCCGGGTCGATAGATATCTACAATGTTAGAGTAATCCTTTGGACGTTGATCCGTATTTTTGACAATTAGTGATATAGGGGTACCGGTTGTAAGGCCTTCAAAAACACCAGATAAGATTTCGACTTTGTCATTTTCCTTCCTAGGTGAAGCATATTTATTTTGACCGGGCTTTCTTTTATTTAATTCAAGTTGTATATCTCGCACTTCAAGTGATAATCCGGCAGGACAGCCGTCAATAACAACACCGACGCCTTGACCATGAGACTCACCCCAAGTAGATATTCTAAAAAGTGTACCAAATATTGATCCTGGCATAGAGAAATCCTCCTTTGCAAATTCGTTAGGGTTCTTATGATTATAATCAATTTAAAGTTATAAAGCAAGTAAGAGCCTTCCTATAATGTATGAATTGAATTGGAGGAGACGACCTCATAATTGAAGTTATATCTTTTTATCCATTAAGAAAAATGATATAATGGGGTGAAATAATGATATGGAAGTTAATGATAGAATGAATAAAAGAGGTGGATCAATGTATGATGTTATATTAATCGGTGCTGGTGCAGCAGGCATTTTTGCGGCCTATGAGTTTGCTAAAGACAATCCGGGTATGGAAATATTGATGATTGAAAAGGGTTATGCTTTGGACAAACGGTTCTGTCCCAAGACCAAAAATCCCACCATAACCTGTAGGTGCAAGACTTGTAGCATTATGGAAGGTTTCTATGGAGCCGGTGGTTTTTCGGATGGTAAATACAACATTACCAATAATTTTGGCGGCGAACTCTACCGTTATATCGGTGAAAAAGAAGCCATTGATCTAATGTGGTATGTGGATCAGATTAACTTAGAAATGGGTGGCGCAGAAGCGAAGCTCTATTCAACTGGCAACAGTACTTTAAAGGCGGAAGCCCTTAAACACGACTTACATCTTCTAGATGCCAAGGTGCGACATCTGGGTACAGACCGTAATTTTGTTATTGCCGGTCAGATGTATGATTTTATTAAGGACAAAATGACCATCCTGTTTGAAACAGAAGCAGAAACCGTCGATAAGGTCGAAGATCATTTTGTCATTAAGACCAAAGACCAGATTTTTGAAGGGAAAAAGCTCATTCTTGCAACAGGCCGAACAGGTTCCAACTGGATTAACAAGATCTGTGATCAATTTGGCATCGAAACAGAAAACAACCGTGTGGACATCGGTGTGCGTGTCGAGTTACCGGCACTTGTATTTAAAGAAATAACAGACCAAGTTTACGAGAGCAAGATTGTATATCGAACAGACCGTTACAATGACTTGGTACGAACATTTTGTATGAATCCTTATGGTGAAGTTGTGACAGAAAACTATGGTGACATCGTGACGGTTAACGGACACAGTTATTCAGATCCATCTAAGCATACAGAAAATACAAACTTTGCCTTATTGGTGACCAATAAATTCACAGAACCCTTTAAAAACAGCAATGAGTATGGTGAGCATATCGCCCGTCTTAGCAACATGCTTGGTGGTGGGGTTATTATGCAGCGCTTTGGAGATTTGATTAAAGGAAGAAGAAGTTCAAAAAGACGTATGCTTAAATGCTTTACAACACCAACCTTACATGCGACGCCTGGTGATTTGAGTCTGGTATTGCCCAAACGACAATTGGACAACATCGTGGAGATGATTTATGCTCTAGATAAGATTGCACCTGGTACCGCCAATGAAGATACACTCCTTTATGGCGTTGAAGTGAAGTTCTACAACTCCAAAGTAGAAGTGGACCAGAATCTAGAAACCATTATAAAAGGGCTTTATATACTTGGCGATTGTTCCGGTGTTACCCATTCCTTATCCCAAGCAGCAGCCAGTGGTATCTATGTAGCCCAGCAATTAAAGGAAGCTTATAAGAACAATGAGATATAAGTTATAGACAGTTTTTATCAGACAATGGAAAACGAGAGGTTAGTGCATTATGTATGAATTGTTAAAGAAGGATGGCATGGCTAAGCGCGGTACGTTTCACACAGTACATGGTCCTATACAGACGCCTGTTTTTATGAATGTAGGAACAGCAGCGGCAATAAAGGGGGGTGTATCCACCAATGATTTAAAAGATATAAAATGTCAGGTACAGCTATCCAATACTTATCATCTTCATGTTCGAACCGGTGATGCCACCATCAAAAAACTAGGTGGCTTACACAAATTTATGGTTTGGGATCGTCCGATTCTTACGGATTCTGGTGGTTTTCAGGTGTTTTCTTTGGCAGCCCTAAGAAAAATCAAAGAAGAAGGGGTTTATTTTTCTTCGCATATTGATGGACATAAAATATTTATGGGTCCTGAAGAAAGCATGCAGATTCAATCCAATCTAAGCTCAACCATAGCCATGGCTTTTGATGAATGCCCACCGATTCCGGCAACACGTAAATATGTAATAGACTCCGTGGATCGAACGACCCGTTGGCTAGAACGTTGTAGAAAAGAACTGACCCATTTAAACACCCTTGAATCTACCATTAACAATAGGCAGATGCTTTTTGGTATTAATCAAGGCGGTGTCTACGATGATTTACGCATTGAGCATGCAAAAGTTATTGGTGATATGAACCTAGATGGCTATGCAATCGGTGGGTTGGCCGTTGGTGAGAGTCATGATGAAATGTATAGAATATTAGAATCCACAGTGCCCTTTATGCCGGAAAATAAACCGACCTATCTGATGGGGGTCGGAACGCCGGAGAATATCCTTGAGGCTGTAGAACGAGGTGTTGATTTTTTTGACTGCGTCTATCCAACGAGGAACGGCCGCCATGGTCATGTCTATACCAATCATGGAAAAATGAACATATACAACGCCAAATTCGAATTGGACGAAAGACCCATTGAAGACGGTTGTGCTTGTGAAGCTTGTAAATCATATAGTAGAGCCTATATCAGGCACTTAATGAAGGCCAAAGAGATGCTTGGTATGAGATTGTGTGTCATGCATAATCTGTATTTCTATAATACCATGATGGAAGAAATTAGAGATGCAATCGAAAATGGTAACTATAAAACCTATAAAAGAGCTAAAATAGAAGGCATGAATTCTAATTAAAAAATAGGTTTTAAAGCTGTTAAATAGAGGATTACACATCTTAAAATTCTATAAAAGTGTTGACACAAGAGTTTTTAATGTGTAAGCTTAAGAAAGTTATCATGAATACATAATAGGAATCATTAGGAGGCAATATATGAATTTTTTACCATTATTAGAAGCAGGCGCAGGTACCGGTAGTACGGGCATCGCTTATTCACTTTTACTTTACGGAGCTTTATTTGCATTTATGTGGTTTGTCTTGATTAGACCACAGAAAAAAAGACAAAAGGAAACAGAAGCTTTACAAAATTCCATTAAAACAGGCGATTCAGTTTTGCTGAGTGCTGGTATTTATGGAAAAGTCGTTGATACAGTCAATGATATTGTAATTGTTGAACTTGGCACAAATAAGAGTGTTAGAGTACCAGTACAACGTGCCGGTATTATCTCAAAAGCAGAACCGGATTTATCCATCGTTAAATCAGAAGAAGAATAAGACAATTCATATGAAAAACTTAAGAAGGTTATCTCAACTCGTAGATAGCCTTCTTTTTTTGTTCATCAAATGTGCTTGGTAGAGTTCATCTCTAATGGAATAAGGTACCTGTAAGTCACCATAACCGGTACCAAGGTCTATACCCGGCTTATGGGCACCGTGAAAGTCAGAACCACCTGTGATAATCAATCCATGATCTTCTGCCATAGCTTTTATATATTGGGTTTCGTGAGTTTTATAGGTTGTATAAATACCTTCTATACCTTGTAAGCCATAATTAACCAGTTCACCTAGAAGATGATCTAAAGTTTTTAAGTTTAGTTTATAGAGTACAGGGTGAGCTAAAACAGGGACGCCACCATTTTCAAGAATCATTTGGATGGCCATTTTTTGAGTCACTTTTTCCCGTTCTATATAAAAACGACCGTTATTACCAATGTATTTATCAAAAGCTTTACGCATATTTTTGACAATGCCTAGGTTTTCCATGGCTTTTGCAAAGTGTGCCCTTGTGATGATGCCATCTTCAGAAGTTGCCAGAACATCTTTCATGGTTATCTTCAACCCTCCTTCTTGCATTTTTTGAATCATTTTTTCATTTCGATGGGTTCTAGATGCAATCAAGTTTTTTAACTGATTTTGGAACTTTGGGTCGTTTTCATCAATATAATAGGCCAATATGTGAATGTCAGAGCTACATAGGTCTGAGTGTGTGGAAAACTCTATGCCGGAAATGATTTCAAGATCAGGGTAACTAAGAGCATGAGTTTTGGCTTCTGCCAAGGCTTCGGTTGTATCATGATCTGTTATTGCAAGAACACTTAATCCTTTCACATGAGCGTAATCGACCAATTTTTTTGGGCTATATGTACCATCAGAAGCGATGGTGTGACTATGAAGATCAATTGTTTTCATTCGTATTCACCTTTTCTCTTTGTTTAGATGGATAGTGTAATTTATTATATCATATAGAATTCTTAATGTCATAAGGCTAAAAAGAATCTTTCAATAACATGAAGAATTCTAATTTTATCCATGAAATAAAGGTTTTATTCCATCAGGGAATATGTTATAATGATTCAGTTAAAAGTTACCTCTAACATAGGTGGTTAGGGTGCGTATTTTAAGATTATAAAATAACCAAAACACTTGGAGGAATGAATATGAAACATATAAAAACACTAAATGCAACCGTATTAAAAGAAACTTTGAAACATGGTGGATGCGGAGAATGTCAAACTTCATGTCAATCGGCCTGTAAGACGTCCTGCACCGTAGGTAATCAATCTTGCGAAAATGGAAAAATGAGATAGCAGTGAAATAATCACAGCTTCTTGATATAGTTAGAATATTCGTATAGGCTGCCTAAGGTAAACTGAAAAGACGAAGGTCTCTTTCAGTTTCTTTTTGTAATGTATTAGGAAATGATACTTTAACCATAGAACCATATTTAAAACAGATAGACTTAAAGTGGTTGAGAATAGAAATCAACTTCTTTTCATTGAAAGGGTAATGTAATGATACACCAGTATAAAATACAAGATATAAATATCGTCATGGACATTAACAGTGGTTCGATTCATGTGGTAGATGACATGAGTTATGATTTGATAAAGGATCTAGACAATGGTGTATTAATAGAAGACGCCATAAATGGACTGAATGAAAAATATACTAAAGAGTTACTTGTGCAAGCCAGAGATGAGATTAATGACCTTATAAGTGAGGGCTTGCTCTTTTCTAAGGATGATTATGAACAGGTTGTCCTAGACTTTAAAAATCGAAGCACAGTTGTAAAAGCTTTATGCCTTCATGTGGCACATGATTGTAATTTGGCATGTACCTATTGTTTTGCTTCAGAAGGTGAATATCATGGAGATCGAGATTTGATGTCCTTTGAAGTAGCTAAAAAAGCAATCGACTTTTTGGTGGCACATTCTGGAAACCGTCGTAATTTGGAGATTGACTTCTTTGGTGGAGAACCTTTGATGAATTTCGAGATGGTGAAAGAAACCGTACACTATGCCAGAAGCTTAGAACAAGAAAAAAATAAACATTTTAGATTTACTTTAACTACCAATGGCGTATTGCTTAATGATGATAATATGGCATTTATGAATGAGCATATGTATAATGTTGTTTTATCTGTTGACGGACGTAAAGCGACACATGATAAAATGCGACCAACACCAAATGGCAAAGGGAGTTATGATTTGATTATGCCTAAGTTTAAGGCTTTTGCCGACGCGAGAGGGCAAAAAAGCTATTACGTTAGAGGCACTTTTACCCATGAAAACATGGACTTCTCAGAAGATGTATTGCACCTTGCCGAGGAAGGCTTTGAGCAAATATCGGTGGAACCGGTGGTGGCACCTGATGAGATGAATTACGCTATTAAGGAAGAAGATCTTCCATACCTAAGAGAACAATATGAAAGATTAGCACTGGCAAAATTGGAATATAAAGAAAAAAATAAAGATTTTAATTTTTTCCATTTTATGATTGATTTATCACAAGGACCATGTGTTGCCAAACGTCTTGCCGGCTGTGGATCCGGCATTGAGTATTTAGCCGTAACACCGACTGGTGACTTGTACCCCTGCCATCAATTTGTAGGGATAGATGAATTCTTATTAGGTAATGTTAATCAAGGTATTACAAACACCCTTAAACAAGATGCATTCAGAGGATGTAATGTTTATGCAAAAGAAGCGTGTAGAGGGTGTTGGGCAAAATTCTATTGTAGTGGTGGTTGCAGTGCCAACTCTTATAATTTTCATGGTGATTTGCTTGCAACTTATGAAATCGGTTGTGAGTTAGAAAAGAAAAGAGTGGAGTGTGCCATTTATTTAAAAGCCAAAGAAATGCTGGCAAAATAAAAACGCAATTCAAAGCCATTATGCTGATATGGCATAGGGCAATACTAGGAGGATATGTGATGAAAGGGAAATATGTAGTAGCACTGATTATTTCACTAGTGCTTATTGTGGGTACAGCTTATGTAGCTATAGTAGGTGTGGGAGAGAACAAGAGTGGAAGTGTAGAAGAAATTAATCTTGGTCTCGATTTAGAAGGTGGGGTTAGTATTACCTATGCACCCAGTAAAGCTGATCCAACATCTGTGGAGATCCAAGACACGCTGTACAAGTTACAGCTTAGACTGGATGAATATGGATATACAGAAGGTGAAGTGTATCTTGAAGGATCCAGCCGTATCAATGTGGATATACCAGGCGTAAAAAATGCAGATCAAGTATTACTTGAGATGGGTAAGCCCGGTAAACTTGCTTTTATAGATGAGGATGGTATTGTCTGGCTAACAGGTGCAGACGTTAAGAACGCCGAGCCTGGAACGGATACTAGTGGCATGACAAGAGATTATGTTGTTCATCTTGAATTCACGCCGGATGGTGTAACGAAATTTGCTGAAGCAACAACCAAGAATGTGGGCAAACCATTGTATATATATTATAATGATGAGCCTTTACTGGCACCAACGGTTAACGAACCTATTTTAAATGGACAAGCGGTCATCAACAATATGGGCAGCTTGGTTAATGCGAGTCAACTAGCGGCAAATATCAGGATTGGCGCATTGCCACTTGAGTTGATTGAACTAAGATCAAATGTAGTTGGAGCCAAAATGGGACAAGATGCTATACGTACCAGTATATTAGCAGGGCTTATTGGTATATCGCTCGTATTCTTATTTATGATTGGTTTCTATAGATTACCAGGTGTGGTTTCTTCCATAGCATTGATTTTTTACGCATCCTTGATGATTGTGTCACTTAGTCTGTTTAATGTCACATTAACCTTGCCGGGTATTGCAGGGATTATACTCTCAATTGGTATGGCGGTGGATGCGAATGTCATTATTTTCTCCAGAATCAAAGAAGAAATTGGTTCAGGTAAAACTTTAAAAGCCTCTGTTAAGTCAGGCTTTAAAAAGGCCACATCAGCTATAGTAGATGGTAATGCTACCACATTAATAGCTGCCATTGTACTTTATATTATGGGAACAGGTACCATAAAAGGGTTTGCCATTACCTTAATGATTGGTATTGCAGTTTCCATGTTCACATCATTGGTGATGACAAGATTACTCTTATCTAGTTTAGTAGGCATGGGTCTTAGAGATAAGAAGTTATATGGTGTGGATCTTGGTCACAAGTCGGTTCAAGTCATTGAAAAGAGAAAAGTATTCTTTGCTGTATCTGTGGTCATTATACTAATTGGTTTGGTAATGATGCCAGTTAATCAAGCAACTAGAGATTCATTCTTGAACTTTGACATTGAGTTTGTAGGTGGAACTTCGACACTGGTTAGTGTGGGTGCAGGTCAAGGCTATTTAACTCCCGAAGCTCTCCAAGAAGCTGTTAAAGATTTGGTGGTTGAAGCTACAGGACAAACAACACCTCAATTTCAAAATGTTACAGGTAAAGATGAATTTATCATTAAAACACCGAGTTTAACCTCAGAAGAAAGACTGGCACTGTCGGAAGCATTAATTGAAAAGTACAATATTACATCCGATGACATTGAAAGCGAGAGTATTAGTGCGACAGTCAGTGGAGAGATGCGAAGAGATGCCATCATTGCCGTTCTAGTAGCTTCCTTATGTATTTTGATTTATGTAAGTTTTAGGTTTAAGGATTTCTGGTTTGGTATGGCAGCCGTGGTTGCTTTGGTCCATGATATTTTTATTGTCTTTGCAGTATACTCTATAGGTAATGTACCGATAAATAATTCCTTTATTGCGGCCATGCTTACCATTGTTGGTTACTCCATCAATGATACAATTGTCGTTTTTGACAGGATTCGTGAGAATATGTCATTAGAGAGAAAGTTCAGTTATAAAGATCTAATTAATATGAGTATCAGTCAAACGATGGGGAGGTCCATTAATACATCATTAACCACTTTCATCATGGTAGGTGTCTTGTACATCGTTGGCGTCACATCCATAAGAGAGTTCGCTTTACCCCTTATGATTGGTATACTTAGCGGTACCTATTCATCCATATTCATTGCAAGTCCAATGTGGTATATTTTCAAAATTAATCATGATAAAAAACTCAAGAAAAAAATCATTGAGTAATATGAAGCAGAAAAGCTAAGTCTAGGGAACAAGGCAGACCATGGGGAACATGTTTTGCCTTGTTCTTATTAATGAATGGATTAAAGCAGATGCTGTTGATTCATAGCAAAATAGTGTATAATATTTTCTTGAAGAGTCTTGTGGAGGTGTCATATTGAAAAAAAAAATATGGAAAATTAGAGAAAGTGATGATGAAAAGGTAATTAAGATCATGTCTGAGACGGCCCTATCTCCTATCATTGCCCGTCTATTAATAAATAGAGGTGTAGACTCTAAAGAAGCGGTATATCAGTATTATAATGCGACAACAGAGAGTTTTCATGATCCTTTTATGTTAACCGATATGTCAAATGCGGTTGAAAGAATTCTAAGAAGCAGGGATAATGCTGAAAAAATAATGGTTTATGGTGATTATGATGTAGATGGTGTGACCAGCACATCTATTCTATACATGTTCTTGGAGGAACTTGGATGTTTGGTGGAATATTATATTCCTGATCGACATGAAGAAGGTTATGGAATTAATAAAGAAGCTCTATCTGAGATTAAAGAAAGAGGCTTTGAGTTACTAATTTCAGTGGACACAGGTATAACGGCGGTCAAGGAAGTGGCATATAGTAATGAGATTGGATTAGATGTGATTATAACAGATCATCACGAATGCCAAGAAGTGCTTCCGAGTGCGCTAGCTGTAATCAATCCCAAAAGAGAGAAGGATAAATACCCCTTTAAAATGTTGGCTGGTGTAGGTGTCACCTTTAAGTTGATACAAGCACTGGCAAGAACAACGGGTATGGAAAATAAGATATGGAAATATCTTGATTTGGTAGCGGTAGGTACCGTTGCAGATATTGTGCCTATTTATGGTGAAAATAGGACCATAACGAAGTTGGCTTTTAAGTCTATGCCTACGACATGGAACAAAGGACTCGGAGCCTTGATGAAAGTCTCAGATTTGGAAGGAAAAAAAATGACAGCAGGGCGTATTGGTTATGGTATAGGCCCAAGGCTTAATGCAGCCGGTAGAATTAAGCATGCAAAAGAAGCGGTAGAACTGTTTATTCTTAATGATACAAAACAATGTTTGAAAATAGCTGAAGCCCTAGATCAAGACAATAAAAACAGGCAAGACTTGGAAAAGAATATTTTTGAAGAAGCAGTAGTCCTTATAGAAACAAGTTCGAATCATTTAGATAAGAAAGTTATTGTCGTTGCATCGAAAAACTGGCATCATGGTGTCATCGGCATCGTTGCTTCTAAGTTGGTAGAAAAGTATTACAGACCCATCATCATCTTATCTATTAGAGATGGGGGTGCATCCGGGTCCGCTAGAAGCGTGGAAGGCTTTAATATATATATGGCTTTAAAAGCCAATGCCCATTTATTTAATAAATTTGGCGGACATGAGATGGCAGCAGGTATGTCTTTGGAAGAAACCAATATAGAAGCCTTAGAAAAGGGATTAAACGCTTATGCCACCAAACATATGGAAAAGGATGTATTAATACCTAAACTAAAGGTGGATATGGTTATGAAGATGGAAGATATCAATCTTGAGTTGATAGACGAAATTCAAAAAATGGAGCCTTTTGGGATAGGTAACCCTGAACCTACATTTATATGTAAAGGACCTGTCAATCATATTAAAAGGATAGGTAAAGACCTGAATCATCTTTCTCTGGAAATGGGAATTGATTCGAAGATTAAAGGCGTTGGATTTTCTTTAGGTGAAGTAACAGAATGGTTGGATGATGGACAGCTTGCCGAATGTGTCTATAGTTTGGAAATCAATGAATGGCATCAACGAAAATCGCCTCAAATGATGGTGAAAGACATTAGGCATATTGAAGATACCCTTAAGGAAATAGAAAAGCAAATCACGAAGCATAAAAGCATTGACTATATAAAGGACTATGTAGTAGAGGATAAAAATCGCCTTAATCGAGATATGTTGACGGATTTTTATAGATTTTTGATGCAAAAAGATAGTGCCCTTAATCATCAGATCTATTTCACTAAAATCTTGGCTTACTTTGACTTAAAACGACCTCAACTCCTTAGTAAATACTTAATGATGTTGGAAATTTTCAAAGAACTTGGACTGATTCAATATCAGATAAATGGTTTATCCATGACTTTCAGTCTGAATAAGGGAAAAAAAGTTGATTTACATGATTCAAAGCTGTATAATAAATTCTTGTGATAGTATATGTATAATAACTCAACTTTCTCAGATGTTTTTCAAGCTCTTGGTTAGCAAGTTAGCCGAAAATCACTAAGAAATCCTTCAAGTGGGAAAGCCGAGTTGATACCCTATAAGCTATCCTTAAGATATTCTAAAAGGGGTATAGTATTAAAATCTGCGTAGCATTAAAGGAGAGATATTATGGATTTGAAATCACTGATTAGAGATGTTTATGATTTTCCTAAAGAAGGTATCGTATTTAAAGATATAACGACAGTGTTACAAGATCCAGCGGGATTAAGATTTGCGGTTGATGAATTTGAGAAGGCATTAAAAGATGTGGATTTTGACTTGGTTGTCGGTCCTGAATCCAGAGGCTTTATTTTTGGTGTACCTTTAGCGTATAATATGAACAAAGGGTTTATACCGGTTAGAAAAGAAGGTAAATTGCCTTATAAAACCAAATCAAAAGAATATGATTTAGAGTATGGTAGTGCGATTGTCGAAATCCATATGGATGCCATTAAACCGGGAGATAAAGTGGTTGTTGTTGATGATTTGTTAGCAACCGGTGGCACATCTAAAGCAATGGTAGAGCTTATTGAAGAAATGGGCGGTATTGTTGTAAAAATGGTCTATTTGATTGAGTTATCATTTCTAAAGGGTAGAGAAGTTCTTGAAGGTCAAGATGTTGAAGCAATTATAAAATACTAATTAATTATGTAGTGAAGGCTGTCAGACGATAAGATTGTTCTTATCAATAGACAGTCTTTTAATTCCTTGCAATTTCCTTAAAATATCTTTATAATAGAAATAATTCTGGTTAAAGAGTCAAAACTAAGTACCTCTATATTAACACACGATATATAGATTACTTTGATACATTCAGAACTATATATTGTATGTGAAAGTTGAATAATATGGTTTTGACGCCTTAACCAATTCTTATTGTAGAAACAAGTCATTTACATTATAATTCCTTAAAAACCCAAGTATAGGGTGGCTTCGAAATCGAGGATAAGGTAAACTTAATACTGAAAAAGTGGTGATAGAATTTATGCCGGAACAATTGTATATTGATCTTATTAATCAAATGAAAAAATACCATCCGTCTGATGATTTCTCAATGATTGAGAAAGCCTATCAGCTAGCAAAGAATGCCCATGTAGAACAAGTACGAAAATCGGGAGAACCTTATATTATACATCCGTTGTCCGTGGCTAAAATACTTGCAGAGCTAGAGTTGGATAAGGAATCTATTGTTGCGGGTATTCTTCATGATGTGGTTGAAGACACTTCTTATACAACTGCGGAAATAGCACTAGAATTCAATGATGAAATAGCATTGCTTGTTGATGGTGTCACCAAGTTGACACAGATTTCATATACAACAGATAAAGAAGAGATACAGGCAGAAAACTACAGAAAAATGTTTCTGGCTATGGCCAAAGATATTCGTGTTATTTTGATTAAATTAGCAGATCGCCTTCATAACATGCGAACCTTAAAATTCATGACTCCGGAAAAACAAAAAGAAAAAGCACGTGAAACATTGAACATCTATGCGCCTTTAGCCCATCGTTTGGGGATTTCTAAGATTAAGGTTGAGTTGGAAGATCTTTGTTTAAGGTACTTAGAAGAAGAAGCATACTATAAGTTGGTAGAGAGTATAGCTCAAAGAAGAGATGAACGAACAGATAACGTGGAAAAAATAGTTGCAAAGTTAAAGGAAGAATTGGATGCGGTTGGGATTGAAGCTACAGTGGAAGGCCGTCCTAAACATTTCTTCAGTATATATAAAAAGATGGTTAATCAAAATAAGGATTTGGATCAGATCTATGACTTATATGCTGTACGTGCTGTGGTTAAGACCGTAAAGGACTGCTATGGTGTATTAGGCATTATTCATGAGTTATATAAACCAATTCCTGGTAGATTTAAGGATTATATTGCCATGCCAAAGCCGAACATGTATCAGTCTTTACATACCTCTCTTCTTGGACCGGAAGGTTATCCGTTTGAAATACAAATAAGAACGATAGACATGCATAGAACAGCTGAGTATGGTATTGCTGCCCATTGGAAGTATAAAGAAGGCAAATTATCCGCCCAAGAATCCACAGAGCGTAATGCAGAACAAAAATTAAATTGGCTTAAACAAATACTCGAATGGCAAAGGGATATGTCGGATAACAAGGAATTCATGGATGCCTTGAAGTCGGATTTAGATGTTTATCAAGAACAAGTTTATGCATTTACACCAACAGGTGATATTGTCAACCTTCCGGCTGGTTCTACACCGATAGATTTTGCCTATCACATTCATAGCGCTGTTGGTAACAAAATGGTTGGCGCAAGAGTGAACGGAAAGATTGTCACATTTGATTATGTCGTTAAAACAGGTGACCGTATAGAAATTATAACCTCACAAAACTCAAGAGGACCTAGTCGAGATTGGCTTAAGATTGTAAAAAGTTCTCAAGCAAGAAGTAAGATTAATCAATGGTACAAAAAAGAGTTCAAAGATGAAAATATATCAAAAGGCAAAGAACTGATTGAAAAATACGCTAAACAAAAGGGATTTAATCTATCATTGCTTTTAAAGCCTGAATGGATGAAGTTGGTTCAATCAAAGTATGGTTTTAAAGACTGGTCAGCAGTTTGTGCTGCAGTCGGCCATGGTGGTTTGAAAGAGGGACAGATTGTTAATCGGTTACATGAAGAATATCGAAAAACCATTAAGGACGAGATTAAAGATGAAGATATATTAAAAGAAATTGTAGATCACCCCACTAAAAACCAAGTCAAAAAATCAAAAAGTGGTATTGTAGTCAAAGGCATTGAAGATCTTGCAGTTAGATTTTCGAAATGTTGTAGTCCGGTACCGGGAGATGAGATTGTAGGCTTTATTACACGAGGCCGTGGTGTATCAATACACAGAACAGACTGTGATAATATGATTCACTTAAATGAGATTGAAAGACACAGGATGATAGATGCTGAATGGGGTGGGAATGTCAAGAATTCCGGTGACATGGTGTACCGCGCTGATATTCAGATTTACGGATCGGATCGAGGTGGGCTATTATTTGATGTATCTAAGGTTCTTACAGAAGAGGATATCAAGGTGAAAGCACTTAATGCTAGGTCTATTAATAAAGAACGATCAGTATTTAATCTGAGTCTTGAGATTAAAGGCGTCGATCAGCTTAATAAACTAATTAAAAAATTACAGATGCTTCAAGGTGTAGATGATATTGTCCGAACCAATAATTAAATAAAGTGTCCCCAAAATGTATAGACTTGATGATGTGAGTTTCCATTTTTGATTTGTAAAAGACATATCACTCATGTATAATGAGTGTGTATAAACAAATTATAACTGTAACATGAATAGATATTGATAGAAATAGCAGGTGATGAAAATATGCGAATAAAAAGAATGGTATTAGGCCATATGAACAATAACACATATATCATTATTGGAAACGACAATAAAACGGCCCTAATTGTAGATCCTTCATATGAACCGGAGCGAATAATTGAATATATAACTGGCTTGGGTCTGGAACTCAAGGCAATGCTAATCACGCATGGTCATTTTGATCATATAGGTGCCGTCGACAAAATCAAAAATCACTATAATATACCGGTCATTACCCATATAGAAGAAGCTAAAATCATGGAAGATAGCATCAAAAATCTATCGACTTATTTTCTTGCTCGTGAAGTGACAGCTAATGCTGACACCTATATTGAAGACGGTAATCAATTGGAGTATGGTGATGACTTGGTATTTAGAGTCATCACCGTGCCGGGACATTCAGTAAAAGGTGTTTGTTTTTATAATCAAGAAGAGAATGTTGTTTTTACTGGAGATACACTACTTGCAGGTTCTATTGGCCGGACGGATTATTATAATGGTAATCAGAATGATTTGGTAGAAGCAATTAATAATAGGTTGATGTTTTTACCCCTTGAAACCAAGGTATACCCAGGACATGGAAACAATACAACCATAAGAAACGAGAAAAAAAATAACCCATTTTTGCAATAATGCAACTTGAGGACAGTTATGAATATTCGAATGCATCATACCCTGTATAGTAGGGAAATATTAAGCTATTTGAAAGTGTTTTATCCCTTGGAGAAGATTGAAGTCAACAACAACAAACAACCTTTATATGAGATAACCATAGGGTCATCTTTTATAGAGGTTATTTATTGTGGAGATGATTATGAGGATGTAAGACGGTATTGTAATCTTGAAAACAATGTACGTTATAATGACAGGCATATCTCTTATATAGCCAAAGCAACAGTCATCCTAAAAGGGATGCTCTATGATTTATGCAGTAAAGTGACCGGCATTGTACCCACTTGGGGGGTGCTGACAGGTATAAGACCTTCCAAATTAGCCTACAAACTTTGTGAAAGTTATGGACAAAAAGAAGCAGCATATATATTAGAACAGTACTACAAGGTTAATTCAGATAAAGTGAAGCTATTGTTCAAAGTGGTTGAAGTTCAAAAGCAATATTTTAAGCATCAACGTGTTCAACATAGCGTTTATATTGGCATACCCTTTTGCCCCACACGATGTAGTTATTGTTCTTTTACATCCCAGGAAATCAAGTCTCAAGAGACGGCATATAAAAGGTATGTGGATGTCTTAATTCGAGAGATGGTTGCAAAGAAAGATGCTTTTAAACATTTACGTTCCATTTATATTGGCGGTGGCACACCAACCAGTCTGACGGAAGATGATTTTAATAGATTACTGTGTAAAACAAGAGAACTATTAGGTAATCAAAAAGTTGAATTCACTGTAGAAGCAGGACGTGCGGATACGATAACAGAAAATAAGCTTATTAGTATGCAACGTTATGGCGTGAATCGAATATCCATTAATCCTCAGACAATGCAAGACAAGACTTTGGTTAAGATCGGTCGAGGGCACAATGTACAGACATTTATTGACTGTGTGCATATGGCGAGGCGGTTGGGATTTGATCATATTAACATGGATATAATATTAGGTTTACCAGAAGAAAAAGTCTCAGATGTTGAAGATACAATACGTAAAATTATTAGCCTAGAACCGGAAAGTATAACAATACATACCATGGCCCTTAAAAGAGGCACAAGACTTCTTGAAGACGAAAAGATGTATAGAATATTAATGAAGGATCAGATTGATGGCATGCTAAAAATCAGTCAAAAAATTATGGAAGAAGCAGGCTATGGAGCATACTATTTATATAGACAGAAAAACATGATTGGTAATTATGAAAATATTGGTTATTGTAAAGAAGGCTATGGGTGTATCTATAATATTCACACAATGGAGGAAAAAGAGTCTATTGTTGCTTTTGGTGCAGGGGCCATATCAAAAAAGGTGACTAAGGATAGATTGATAAGAAAAGACCATCCCAAGGATGTCAAAACGTATCTTGATAACATTGATGATATTATAGGCGCCAATAAAGCATTCTGGGAAAAATAATAAGTAGAATAACATCTTCTTTTCATATGCGCATAGCACGCGTAAAAAGAGAAGGCCATCCTTTAGGATGACCTTCTCTACACTTTAGAAGAATAAAATGTGTTAATTAACAGAGCGAATCAGACTCTGTGTTTATGGAGGTTAAAAAATGTAGTTAAGTACTTAATGTTGTCAAGGCATTAAGTTTAATAAATAGTTGACTATAAATGATAACTAATCTCATAAATATAATATCACGAATGAGAATCAATGTCAATACTATTTTTAATATTTTTTCTTTTTCTTTTCTTTAGGATGAAGGATTGCTATAATTAAGGAATATTATTTGATATCAGAAACAGGGTATGATACAATGATGCATATTTTCAATTCATAAAGCAGTAAAGTCGAGGTGATATTATGAGTATTTTAAATGCAGCAAAAGAAGCGAAAGCAGCTTCCGTTTTAATGGCTACGGCTGATGAAACTATAAAAAACAATGCACTTTTGGCAATTGCCGAAGCCTTAGAAGCCAATAAATATGCCATCATGGAAGCCAATGAAGCAGATTTGAAACGATCAGAGGAAGAGAATCTATCAAAACCTTTACTAAAACGTCTAAAATTTGATGAAAATAAAATTAATGACGTGATTGAAGGTCTGAAAAGTTTAATAAGCCTTAAGGAACCGGTTGGTGTGACACATTTTGCAAGAGAACTAGACCGGGGTTTAGATTTGTACCAAGTCAGTTGTCCAATTGGTGTCATTGGTGTTATATTTGAATCCAGACCGGATGCCTTTGTGCAAATATCAGCTCTATGTCTTAAAAGTGGCAACGCAGTGTTACTTAAAGGTGGATCTGAAGCAGCTTTAACCAATAAGGTACTATCAAACATCATAAAAAAAGTCACAACCTCAGTAGGCTTACCAAAAGGTTGGATAGGGTTATTAGAATCTCGTGAAGAAGTTACATCCATGTTAAAGTTGGATGAAGAAATCGATCTTATTATACCAAGAGGATCCAATGAATTTGTCCGTTATATTATGGACAACTCCAGAATACCCGTACTTGGTCATGCAGACGGAATATGTCATACCTATGTAGATCAATATGCGGATCTTGATATGGCCGTTGATGTTGTTCTTGATGCCAAAACACAGTACGTTGCTGTTTGTAACGCTACAGAGACCTTATTGGTCCATGAGAAAGTTGCAGCATCTTTGTTGCCAAGATTGGACCTTGAATTCAAGCAAAAAAAAGTAATTGTCAACGGTTGTAATCGAACAAGTTTATATATGGATGCCAAACCGACTACAGAATCCACGTGGAAAAATGAGTACTTGGATTACGAGATATCAGTCAAAGTAGTTGATGATTTAGATGAAGCGATTAGACATATAAATCGATATGGGTCAGGTCATACGGATGCAATAATTACTTCAAATCAAGAAGTGGCACTTAAATTTATGGATCATGTAGATACAGGAAATGCTTTTTGGAACTGTTCGACAAGATTCAGTGATGGCTTTCGCTATGGCTTTGGAGCAGAGGTTGGTGTTAGTACCAATAAAATTCATGCCAGAGGGCCGGTTGGCTTAGAAGGCCTACTCATCTATAAGTATAAAGTCATTGGTCATGGACATAAGGCCGGAGACTATGCCAGTGGCATCAAGTCATTTACCCATAAGCCCCTTGATAAAACATTTAAAACTCAGTAAAATTCAGACCTAAATCAAGAACTGAGACCAACCCCATTATAGGAAAGAATAAAAAAAACTTGACAAAAACAAGTCTACTCATTAGAATAAAGTAAATCATAAACAAATCGTTGATAAGGAAAAGTAGAATAAAGTCCCTCAGTATAAGGGAGAAAAGCCGAGACTGAAAGCTTTTTACTGATACCTATTTGAAAGACACCTTTGAGTGGTTGAGCGAAAACTATGCTAGTAGCTTAATCCGGCCGGTCATCGTTATAAGACCATTGAGTGGAGAGCAATCTCTATTAGGGTGGTACCGCGGGTTAATAACTCGTCCCTGACAACATATGTCAGAGACGGGTTTTTTATATTATCGAAATGTGTACTGGATAAAAACAGTACATAAGAAAGCAGAATTGGAGGATTCAAATGATTACTCAAATGCCAAGAGGCACCAAAGACTGGTTCGGAGAAGAAATGGTGATTCGTACCCGTTTGGAAGAAATAATACGTGAAATCTGTGTACAGTTCAATATCAAAGAAATCTCAACGCCGGTCTTTGAACATACCGATTTATTTTTAAGAGGTGTGGGTGAAACGACAGACGTTGTCCAAAAAGAAATGTATACCTTTATGGACAAAGGTGATAGAAGTATAACTTTAAAACCAGAAGGAACTGCCGGAGTGGTTCGAAGTTTTCTGGAACAAAAAATGTTCAATGAAGTTCAGCCAACCAAACTATTCTACATTACGCCTGCCTTTCGATATGAGAAACCACAGGCCGGAAGGCTCAGGCAGCATCACCAGTTTGGAGTAGAAGTATTTGGAGCGCCGGGACCATTGGCTGAGATTGAAGTCATTACGGTTCTTAGGACTTTATTTAATCGTATAGGCATTCAAAAAGCGAAGCTACACATCAATAGTATTGGTTGTGGGACTTGTCGATTAGACTATAATAAAGCCCTTATGGCATATTTGAATCAACATAAAGAAGGTCTTTGTGGTACATGTAAAGAACGTATGGAAAAAAATCCTTTAAGAATCATTGATTGTAAAGTAGCAGGCTGTAAAAAAATTGTCAAAGAGGCACCAAGAACCATTGATTATCTGGATGAAGATTGTAAGGTGCATTTTGATACTTTAAAAAAATGGTTGGATGCCCTTGATGTTTCTTATGAAGTGGATACAGATATTGTAAGAGGACTAGATTATTACACCAAAACCGTATTTGAATTTATTGATCAGGATGGTATGACCATTTGTGGTGGTGGAAGATATGATAAGTTGGTTCAAGAAATAGATGGAAAGATTGATATGCCGGCAGTGGGTTTTGGTATAGGTATAGAACGTTTATTACTTGCCATGAAAAAAGAGGATATAACACTGGCAACAGCTTTGAATATTGATTTGTATGTTGGCATTTTGGGAGAAAAAGTGACAGCAAAAGCCTATGAGATTGTAACGCGTCTTCGACTTTCAGGTTTAGTTGTTGAAACAGATTATCTTGGTAAAAGTGTTAAAGCTCAAATGAAATATGCTAATAAAATAGGAGCACTTAAGACCATAATCATTGGAGAAAATGAGCTTAAAACGAACCAAGTACAAGTAAAAGATATGGAAACAGGTGAAACAACAGAAATAAAACTAAGTGAAATATTAACCTGCTTTATAGGCAAAGAAGCATAGGAGGCATTAAAATGAGTTTTAGCGAATCGATGACGGGTATGAAACGTACTCATATGTGTACGGCATTAACAGAAGAGCATATTGATGAATATGTAACCATTATGGGGTGGGTTCAAAAAAGACGTGACCTAGGTGGAGTCATATTCTTGGACGTAAGAGATAGAACTGGTTTGCTACAAGTTGTCGTGGATATCAGTTCTATTGGTGATGAAGGCTTTAAGAAATCCGAGAAAATTCGTTCGGAATTTGTAATCGCTGTAAAAGGCTTGGTAGAAAAACGAACAGAAGAGACCATTAATACCAATCTTAGGACAGGTACTATTGAAGTGCGGGCAATGGAACTTCGAATCTTATCTGACGCTGAGACACCTCCTTTTCAAATTGAGGATAACAGCAGTGTAAGAGAAGACTTGAGACTGAAGTACAGATATCTGGACCTAAGAAGACCGGATCTTCAGAAAAAATTAATGCTAAGAAGTAAATTGACAGAAGTGGTTAGAAGTTTTATGAGTGAAGAAGGTTTTGTTGACCTTGAAACACCAATGCTTACAAAATCAACACCGGAAGGTGCAAGAGACTACCTTGTACCTAGCCGTGTGAATCCAGGTAATTTTTATGCATTACCTCAGTCACCTCAGATTTTTAAGCAATTATTGATGTTATCTGGTTTTGACAAATACTATCAGATTGTTAAATGTTTTAGAGACGAAGACCTTCGTGCAGATCGTCAACCTGAGTTCACACAGATTGATATTGAGATGTCCTTTGTTGATGAAAATGATGTTATGAATATGAATGAAAGATTGTTAGCAAAGATGTTTAAAGAAGTCATAGATGTGGATATTGCTTTACCGATTAAAAGACTGACTTATCAAGAAGCTATGGACCGCTTTGGTTCCGATAAACCGGACTTAAGATTCGGCATGGAACTCGTAAATGTCTCTGATATTGTTAAAAACTCTGATTTCAAAGTCTTTAGTGGCGCAGTATCAAGTGGTGGCAGTGTTCGTGGTATCAATGCAAAAACTTGTGGAGATATGCCAAGACGACAAATCGATGCATTAGGTGAAGCGGCCGTTAGTTATGGAGCGAAAGGCATGGCTTGGATAGCCATTACCGAAGAGGGTGCTTATAAGTCAGCTATTACCAAGTTTCTGTCAGAAGAAACGGTTGAAGCCATGGTTACAGCATTGGATGGCCAACCGGGAGATTTACTCTTGTTCTGTGCAGACAAAAATGATGTGGTCTATAATACACTTGGGAATCTAAGGTTGGATATCGCTAAGCGTTTAGACTTGCTTAAAAAGGATGTATTTGATTTTGTTTGGGTAACAGATTTTCCATTAGTGGAATGGAATTCTGAACAAAAACGCTATACAGCTATGCACCATATGTTTACAATGCCAAAAGAAGAAGATATGGAGCTGATGACGACAGATATTGCAAAAGTACGATCAAGAGCTTATGATATTTGCTTAAATGGTAATGAGATTGGTGGTGGATCACTTAGAATTCATCAAAGAGAAGTTCAAGAACGTGTTTTTGAAGCCCTTGGATTCTCAGAAGAAGATGCCTATGATCGCTTTGGATTCCTTTTAGATGCCTTTAGATTTGGCGTGCCACCTCATGGAGGCCTGGCCTATGGACTTGATAGAATTGCCATGTTAATGACGGGTTCTGATAGTATTAGAGATGTCATTGCTTTCCCAAAAGTGAAAGACGCATCCTGTCCGATGACTTCGGCGCCAGGTGGTGTTGAAGAGAAACAACTTGAAGAACTTGCTATACGAATCGATAAGATTGAACTATAGGTTAAGACCTCTAAATAGTAGCGATCAAATAAAGGACTGTCATAGACAGTCCTTTATTTGATCGCTACTATTTTATGATGTTACAAAAAACAAGTAATTAATTTTTGGTAACATTTGACGCTTGAGGTCCTTTTGCACCGGTTGTAATCTCAAAAGAAACAGCATCGCCTTCTTCAAGCACTTTGAATCCGTCAGATTGTATTGCGGAATAATGACAGAAAACATCTTCGCCATTATCAGTAGAAATGAAACCAAAGCCCTTTTTTGCATCAAACCATTTTACAGTACCGTTTTGCATGTGTTATCCTCCTAGAAAATATTGGTGTTGAACAATAGAACATCTTAGTAAACATTGTTTAATATTTCTCTAGTCCGTAAAACCCATCCACGATACCAAGAATTTATATAATCAAATATCTACGATGTACATCTATCAACTGCAATCTAAGAATATCATAGGATACTGTATTAGTCAATAATATTCAGATGAGGAATTGGTAAAAACGCCATATTTATACTTGAATTAATGATATATTTAGTCGTTTTTATATAGATTTTGAAGATGGGTCAAAGCGTCAAAAGTAAATTCTTCTAAATATATACAACATATGAGTTAAATTAATATACTCATTACAATACATTTTTGACCCTTTAACCAACGATAAAAAAAGATAGTAGAATTGATTATGATAAACGGGTAAGAAACATAAGGCTTGAAAAATCAAAGGATAATTTCAAGTCATTAATTAAAAAAATATTTTAACGATAAAAAAACGTAATTAAATAGACATAGACGGGACTTTATGTTATTCTTTATAAGGATGACAAGACATAATACTATAAGTGATGAGAGGTTAGAATATGAATGCCATAAGACAGATTGAATCGGATGACGAGATTAAAATCTTTTCAGATCCATACAGAATGAAAATAATCAATGCTTATATAAAAGCCAGAAAACCCTTAACAGTTAAAGGCGTAGCAGACATCATGGGAGAAGTACCAGCAAAAGTACATTACCATGTGAAAAAACTGCTATCCATTGATATCCTAGTGCTAGATCATACAGAAGTCATCAATGGCATTACAGCTAAATACTATAAGCTGACTACGGAACAATTCAAAGTTGCTTATCAGAATATTAACAATCATGAGGCCTTATTTGATTCAACGACAAATATGATTCTCAGTGTGGTAGATGAGTTTAAAGAAGACATCATGAAGGGTGCTAAACACCTAAAGCAGACGCATGAAAGAAAAGATGAATCAAGAAATGGATATATAGACAAAGAAGAAATATATTTAAATGAAGAGGAATATTTTGCTTTTGCAGAAGAACTGCGCGCCCTAATTGAACGTTATCAAGTTGAAGGTGAGCAAAAGGCAGTTTACAATATTTTTACTGGCTGGTTCAAAAAATATTGGTAGGCTTCTAGAATATCAGAATTAGATTATAATATAAAACAAGAGGGTTCTATCCTAAGTATTGGATAGAGCCCTCTTATAAGATATGTCAAGTGATCAATTATTGAATTTTGTTAAGATGAACATCCATTTGTGGAAAGGGTATGCTGATATTATTTTCATCAAAAGCCAGTTTCACTTGAGTCATCAAATCATAATGAACAGTCCACATATCGGAAGTATTACACCATGATCGTGTTTGGAAAACCAAAGCACTATCACCATGTTCAGCAAGCTTGATAAAAGGCGCTGGGTCTTCATGGACAAGTGGGTGCTGACTAATAACCGATTCAAGGACTTGAGCAACCAGTTTGATATCGGCATCATATCCGACACCAAAAGCAATATCAACACGTCGAGTTGGCTTTTCAGTATAGTTTATAACACTGGCGTTGGACAGTTGGCCGTTAGGAATGGTGATGACTTTATTATCAATGGTAATTAAAACAGTGTTAAAAACATGGATGGCTTCTACAGTACCTTTATGACCTGAAGTTTCAACGAAGTCACCAATTTTGAAGGGTCTTAGGGTTAGAATCAAAAAGCCACCGGCAAAATTTGACAAAGCACCCTGAAAAGCAAGACCGATAGCCAAACTGGCAGCACCAAGCACAGCAACCAAGGAAGTGGCCTCACCAGCCATATTGATTACACTTACTATAAGGATGATTTTCAAAGAAATCGAGGATAAGGATATAATAAAAGGTTTCAAAGTTGGATCGATTTTACTGTGTTGTAGGACTTTTTTTAAGATTTTCATAATCCAACCAATGGCAATCCAACCGATAACAAGTACAATAATGGCAAAAACAACTTTATTGATAGTATCACCAATCGCACCTTGAAAGTTGAGCTTGATGTTGTTCATAATAGTTTCCATAATAAGAATCTCCTTTACAAAATTATGCCACTTTTATTACTCTAATGTCGGAAGTTTTAAGTGGTTTGTTTTTTCTTCCTAATTAGTTTATCATAAGTCCTTACAAAATGGAAAGAATCCATGAATTTCTTCTAGCACAATGAACGCCTCTGTGATATGATGGTTTTAAAAATATGCTGAGTTTAAGACATAATAAAGGCTCTGGACAAAATTAGGAGGAATTATGAAACCCATTATCAATCGTGAAGAATATAGAAAGTCAGCCAACAATATGTTTGGCAAATTCCCATTTTTACTGTTGCTGTTTACATGGTCGGCGGTTTTTCTATCAAAAGCTATTCGAGAGTTGATTGTAACAGGCACCCTTGTAGAAAATATCCAACAGGAAAAACTAGGAAATACATTTTTTCAAGGTGTTTTAGGTGCTGTTATTATATTCTATATAGCTAGGATGGTATTGGACCAATTCATGAAAAAAGCTTTTGATTTATCAGAAGAAAGCGAAAAAGGATATTATTTACCTTGTATGCGCCATAATAGTTGGTATGATTTTTCAGTTGGCAACCTTATCGTTAAAAAAAATCAGTTTTATTTCCAACCGGATCGACAAATGTCCATGATTCTCTCTTTTAATTATGAGTCAGCCAATGGATTTACAGCAGAATTAAGTAAAAAATGGGAAAGTATCGGACTCTATTTAATAACAAAAGAAAAATATATGTTGGTTATTCGTGACCGAGAAAAAAAGGTAGTAGGAAAATTCATTGTAGCTGATGTGAGTAAATACCTACCAACCATTCAAACGATGCTAAAGTAAACATAGCTTTCTTATCTGTAGGGGATGAAAAAAGTGTTAGAACGAAATGAAGTGAAAAGTTGCATAGGTTGCTTGTATTATTATGTTACATGGGATGTAAGAAATCCAAAAGGCTGTAAATATTTCGGATTCAAATCCAAACAAATGCCATGTTTGGTCGTTTATAAGTCTGCAGGACAGTACTGCAATATGTACGCGAAAAAAGAAGACAATCAGAAAGGTAGGTTATAGCAGATGGAAAATATAAAATCAGCAATAGAGGCTATAAAAGTACAACTGATGGGTGCAGAAACAATAGGGTTAGATGATTTTGATCCCAATAAAACTATTTTGGCGGTAATCGATATGAATAAAGGGTTTGCTCAAGCAGGTGCTCTTTATAGTCCAAGAGTCGGTAGAATGATTCCGGACATAGTGGAACTAAGTGAAAAAGCTTTGTCAAAGGGTATAAAGGTTTATGCTTATACAGACCATCATCCGGAGGATGCTAAAGAGTTTTCAGCATACCCTTCTCACTGTGTAGGCAACACAAAGGAAAGTGAGTTGGTAGATTCACTTGCGGCTTTAGAAGTAAAAGGACTCACCACAATATTTAAAAACAGTACCAACGGTATTCTTGCTCATAATCCGGCTACTATGAATCTTGACATATCTAGTTATTTGGTTGTAGGTTGTGTGACGGATATTTGTGTTTATCAATATGCTGTTACATTAAGAGCTTATTTGAATGAGCATCAATTGGATGGAGAGGTCTATGTTTGCGAATCTCTTGTTCAGACCTTTGATATAGAGGGCTTTCATCATGGTGATCTTATGCATGATATATTCCTAAAAAGCATGATGGACAATGGTATTAAAGTTGTAAAAGAAATAAAAATAAGTTAACAAGAGGTTTAAGAGGAATGGATCGAATTGTTTTTGAAGCAATCACAAAAGAAGATGTAAGGGATGCGTTAATACTATATAATCATTACATTAAAACATCGACCTCCACATTTTCGATTGCGCCTATAGAAGAAGATGAAATGGTACAGATTCTTTTTTCGGGTATGGATCGTTTCCCATCATATAAAATCCTTATTGAAGGTAGATTTGTCGGTTATGTGCTTCTAAACAGATATAAGCCAAGAGAAGCCTATGATCAGACAGCTGAAGTAACCATTTATCTAGACGAAGCTTTTCAGGGTAGAGGCATTGGATATGAGGCATTGAAGTATATTGAGAATTTTGCAAGAAACCATAACTTTAGAGCGCTACTTGGAGTTATATGTACTGAAAACATAGGAAGTATAAGGCTTTTTGAAGGCTTGGGTTATTTTAAATGTGGGCATTTTAAAGAAGTCGGTAAAAAATTCGACCGACTTTTAGATGTGGTTATTTATGAAAAACTCTTGGAATGTTAAAGATATGTATAATAATAGAGGTGCCTAGAAGCTATTTGAACTGGTTAGTTTGAGGATCATAAACATAATTGACCTTAGCAAGGGTTTCTAGAATCTGATGCTTTTGATGATTTTCACTTATACAATAATCATCTAAGGACTTGTGATGGTCACGCAGCTTCATATTTATCATACTGAGTAATATAAATGGGTCTTGTGGTAACATAATAATCTCCTTTGTGATATAATAATGTGACTAAGGCGTCAAAATAATACTAACAATCTAAGAATAACACAAATAATAATGATTATCAAATGGAAAATAGGATTTTTCGAAATGAAAGAGAGTGAATAAAAATGAGTCAACATGAATGGTTAGAATACAAGAATTGGGCGGTCATAGGCGCCAGCGAAAAAAATATAAGCTATGGTAGAAAAATAACAAAAAGGTTATTAGATGAAGGTTATAAAGTAATACCGGTATCAAGAAACTATGACACAGTATTAGGTGAAAAATCATATCAAAAATTGACGGAGTATGAGGGAACAATTGATGTGGTGGATTTTGTAATAAACCCTTCTATTGGGATTAGAATCCTTGATGATGTTATAGAAAAAGGCATTAAGAAGATCTTATTGCAACCTGGATCGGCCAGTGCCGCATTGATTGAAAAAGCCAAAAATCATGATATTGAAGTGTTGCAATCATGTGTATTGGTTCTATTATCAGAGAAATAATAAGGAGATTTAAGAAAGGCGAATTTTATGAACTTAAAACACATACTATCAATAGGCCTTCTAGTTGGGACCATGGTGTTTGTATTGGCAGCATGTCAAAACGAAAATACACTAAAAGATGACCAAGTAGATGAAAACAGTGAAAATATTGAGGACAATGAGCTAAATGAGCTTATGAATTTTGAACAAATGAAGGCACCAGAAAAAGGCGATATACTCGCAACGATGACAACGAATCATGGTGTGATTGAGATGTTACTTTTTCCGAAAGTTGCTCCAAAGGCTGTGGAGAATTTTAAAACCCATGCCGAAAACGGTTATTATGATGGGTTGATTTTTCACAGGGTAATAGATGACTTTATGATACAAGGTGGGGATCCTACAGGTACCGGTAGCGGAGGCGAAAGCATATGGGGTACGCCTTTTGAAGATGAGTTTGGACTTTTGTTCCCTTATAGAGGGGCTTTGTGTATGGCCAATTCAGGACCAGGTACCAACGGCAGCCAGTTTTTTATCGTTCAACTGTCCAATCCAACTGAAGAAGTGGCACTGAGTATGGAACAAGGTGGTTTTCCGGAGGAAATGATAAATGCTTATAAAGAAGTAGGTGGCACACCGTGGTTATATGGTAAGCACACTGTATTTGGTCAGGTGCAAACAGGTATGGAAGTTGTGGATGCCATAGTAAAGGTAGAAGCAGTTAACACAAAACCTATTGAAGATGTGATTATTGAAAAGATTGATATTAGAATAATAGAATAAAGGCCGGCTTAGGCAATGATAGAAAACCGTCTCGTCCATTTTAATGGTGAGACGGTTTTAATCATTCTGTAATATTAATCAATCTTGGAACATATTTATAATGAATGCGTCAAAAAAATAAAGGTACTAAGAGCTTAACCATCCAGATGATAGGATTTCATTAAGATGCCTGAGATAGTGTCTAAATACGCTTGAGATTCTCCGGTAAAGTTAAGTTATAACTATATGTTGGGAAGGAAGATTGAAATGGATAAAAGAGTCATCATTAGTTTCACAATGATTGTTGTTATGATTACAGGATTATTTGGTTATCAGTATTTTACAGGAAACAATTCAGGGTATGTTTATGCAGAAAGTTTTCGAGACGGTGTGTCCCTGACCCCTACAAAGATTGACAGTAGAGGGATTGATGTTACGACATCTTTTTTGATTGGTTTTGAAGAAGGAAAGGAAATGACTTTAGATGAAATCAAAGCGCAATTGATTATAAAACCTAAAGTTGTTTTTGACTTAGAAGAAGTGGATGAACAACTGGTGCTTAGTTTTGCCGAGCCATTAGAGGAAAACCAGGTATACAAGTTTTTAGTTGGGAATACTTCATGGGTTTTTCAAACAAAAAGTCTTTTTACTCTTGTAGGTAATTTACCGAGACATCAAGGGACTGGTGTACCAACGGACAGTGGCATCGAACTATATTTTAATGGAAAAGTGAAAGACTTGTCACAGTATTTTTCAATAGAACCAGTGGTAAATGGATATTTTGAATCCTATGGCAATACAATGGTGTTTATACCAAGGAAACTAGAACCGGAAACCTTGTATACGGTTACAGTCAAAGCAGGTTTGCCTCTTGAGGGTTCCAGTGAAACCTTGATAAAAGACCATGTTTTTTCTTTTGAAACAACTTCAACAGACAGTGGATTGTTTAAAGAACCAAAAGGCTATTTCAATTACAGAAGACTCTTAAACGACTTTTCGTCGAAAGAACCTTTATTCATACCATTTAATTTTTCGATTTATGATAAAAAAGCAGAAATGAAAATCACATCAAAAGTTTATGCCTATGATTCAATTGAAAGTTTTTCTAAGGCCATTGAAGATTATGGCAACTATCCGATTTGGTCTAATTTTAATCAAATACCGGAAGAAAGCGGAACATCCAATCTAGAAAAAGTATTGGATTTTGAACAGATTTTAGAGTCACCCGATGGTTATGAAGACAATCTTAGACTACCAACCATGTTAGAACCCGGATTTTATGTGGTTCAATCATCTTGGGAAGATATGTGGTTCCAGACATTCATACAGATTACGGACCTGAGTTATTATTATTTTGCAGATCATACCCAGGGTTATTTTTGGATGCACGATTTAGAAACACAAAAACCGGCTTCCGGCGCAAAAGTATCGATTATGGGAAGCTCTACAACAGCGATAGCCAATCAAGAAGGATTGGCAGTATTTGAAGACGATACCACAAAAGATATGGTTTTTTATCATCTGTCTTATAATAACATGGAGAGCTTGAATTATCAGTATAAAGGGTATAGATTTGATCAACAAGATTATTGGAATTATTTTCAAACAGATCGTGGTCTTTATCAACCGAATGATGAAGTAGCTTTCTTTGGTTTTCTTCAAAATAGAGAAACCGCTGATTATCCAAGCAAGGTTCGTATTGAAGTCACTAAACAGAATTGGTTTTTTAGAAGTTATTGGCCGGGTATGGACAAACAGATACCTTTGATTTCAAGGGAAGTACAACTTGAAAATGGTTTTCTTAAAGGTGAATTAGAATTACCGAATCTAGAAGCGGGAAGTTACCAGATGAACATCATGTTGGATGATCAAACATTGGCATCTCATCATATAATAGTTGATAAGTATGTCAAGCCGGATTACAAAATGGATTTATTCAAAGACAAAGAAGCCATATTTGTTGATGAATCATTGAATGTTAATGTGAATACCAGCTTTTTCGAAGGGACACCGGTTTCAGGCATTGATATTCAATACAATGTTTACGGTATAGGTCATGCAGAAGGTCAGATGACAACAGATTTAGAAGGCAATGCTCAATTTGTGTATACACCCGTCTATCATGAAGAGTATCAAGGTAATCACTATGGTGGTATTAATATTTTTGCGACCCTTCCTGAAAGCGGAGAAATCCATCACTCCGAGAATATAAGAATCTTTGCCAATGACATTCATGTGGGCATTGAATCAACTCTGAAAGAAACGGATGCTACAATTATAGCAAATGTGAATAAGATTACGCTTGAACGATTAAATAACGGTACAGCAGAGGATTCAAATGATTTCTTAGGACAAAGCGTACAAGGCCATGTTATAAAAGGTATTATTAAGAAAAATGAATGGGTGAAGACAGAAGTTGGAGAAAGTTATGATTTCATTCATAAAGTGGCGGTAAAAAAATATGAGTATAACTTAGTAACAACAGACTACCAAGCGGTTGAACTTATAACCAACAACCTTGGCGAAGCAAAGGTGAACTTGACACTACCCAAAGAAGACTTTGTACACTATAGCTTGGTGACTCAAACACAAGACACAAAAGGGCGTAGAATAGAGCAAACTCATTATTTTAATAACCATAATATTTTTGGATATGTAGAAGATAATAGGTTATTTATTGAATCAGATCAAGAAAGCTATGATCTTGATGAAACAATAAAGTTATCTCTTAAGGATAATGCCGGTAATTTAGAAGGTCTTGAGTATTTAATCATGTTTGGCACAGATGGTGTAAAAGAGCTTAAGATTGCAGATCAACCTAATCTGGATACGACTTATAAAAAAGCCTTTATGCCGAATGTAGAAGTCACAGGCGTTAGCTTCACCGGAGAAACATATCTAACAACAGAAGGCTTAAATATAAGCGTGAATAAAGAGCGTTTTAAGGTTGATTTGAAGGTAACAACGGATCAAACAACCTACAAACCGGGGGAAGAAGTAACCATAGAGGTAAAAGCAACTTACAAAGATGAAGATGGTACCACCAGAAGCCTCCCAAGTGGTATAGCCAATCTGAGTATTGTGGATGAAGCATTGTTTGCACTTAATGAGCAGGAAATCAATATACTAGAAAGTCTTTACGGTATGGTTTCAAGTGGCATTCATATTAAACAAGGCTCACATAATAACAGCAATTATCCCAATGGACCGATTTTTGGTGGTTTACGAGGTTATGGAATGATGACAGAAGGGATGGATATGGCCAAAGAAGAAGTGGCGGCGGAACAGCCAACATCTATAGCTTTGGATTCAGCAACAGGAGATCTAAATGTTCGTTCCGAATTTAAGGACACGGCTTTGTTCTTGAACTTGCAACTTAATGATCAAGGGTACGGAAAAATCAGTTTCAAGCTACCGGATAATGTTACAGCATGGCGTATAACAACAGCTGCCTTATCAGAAACTTTGTATGCAGGTTCAGAGAAAAAAGAATTAAAAGTAACCCTACCATTCTTCATTAATCCAGTCATGAACCGAACCTACCTGGTTGGGGATCAACCCTATGTCAATGTTGCCGGTTATGGTAACGCTATAAAAGAAGATGAGATTATTGAGTATGAGGTTGTAAGTGAAGAAATGGATTATACTTATTCAAGTAGAGGAAAGGCATTTGAAAAAATCAGTCTGCCTTTATGGAAGCTTGAAGCAGGTGACTATGATATACAAATAACAGCTAAGACAGAATCCGGCCTTACAGACAGCTATGTGGAAAGAATTCGCGTCATTAATACCTATCAGAAGATGGCTGTTATAGACACTTATCAAGCAACTAAGAATTTGAAAATTGTAACAGGCTCAGAAGATATGACAACCCTGACTTTTGCGGATCGATCAGCAGGTCAATATATATCGACTTTATACAATCTCTATTATTCAGAAGGGAAAAGAGTGGACCAGATCTACTTAGCATCTGTAGCAAAAGATAGACTAGGATCAATATTTAACATAGAATTACCGGAGGTAGAAGTTCAATTGTCAGATTATATAACAGATGAAGGCGGTATAACCTTACTCCCTTATAGTGAACTAGATCTTACAACAACGGTTAAGCTGGTTAATTATTTGGAAAACGAACAGCAGATTGCAGAAGTTAAAGCATTTCTATACAATGGACTATTTAAGAAAAATTCCGACTCAAGAGGACTTATGATCTATGGTTTAGCGAGGCTGGGTGAACCTATGCTACTTGAGTTAAATGACTATGTTATATCAGGCAATCTGAGTTTTGAGGATCATATCATTGCAGCCTTGGCTTATGGTAGCCTTGGTGATGATTTTATGGCTGAAAAACAATACAGAGAATTTATAAAACCATATGTAGAGCATTTTGATAATCAGGCTAGAATCATCTATGCAAATGATGAGGAAAGTCAGATTAGACATTCTTCAATGGTATTGCCATTACTTGCTATGTTAAATAATGAGGATGGGCAAAGGATGTTAAACTATGTGACTTCTAGACATTCAAAAATCTATTTAAACCACTTGGACCTCCTTCATTTTATTGATATTTGCTTGGAATCAGCCAATAAAAATGAAGCAACATTAACCTATCGCTATGATGGTGTCAACTATGACGTAGATTTTAAAGACTGGTGGGGCACTTCGGTGACTTTACCATCTGCTAAAATGGATGCCTTTGAGATTGTGGATGTAACCTCTGATGTATTGATTGCTGCAAGCTATGATAGCAATAATCTTATTGATCGGGAGAAGGATTCAAAAGTATCGGTTACAAGAAGTTATGAAGATTATAGAACCGGAGAGAAAAAATGGAACTTTAAGACCGGTGATATCGTCAAAGTAATCATAGATTGGAAAATTGATGAAAACGCCATCGATCAAAGCTATACCATTACAGATTATGCACCATCCGGTCTGGTACCAATGGAGAACCCTTGGGACTATGGATTGGAAGATCATTTCTACTGGTATAGAGATATTGAAGATCAAAGCGTGAAGTTTGGTGTATATAAAGATATAGAAAACTATAGACCAATGTTCTACTTTGCTAGGGTGATTTCACCAGGCTCTTTTACAGCAGACGCAACCATGATTCAAGGTATGTTGATAAAAGATAGTTTCAATCTTGGTGACAGGTCAACTGTTACCATTGAGCCATAAAAAAAGAAAAGCTCATGTAGGATCAAGCATAGTATTAAAAGGGGAAAAGTCAGACGGTTGGTCTGACTTTTTTTGTCTATTTTTTTTACTATTCAAAAAACTCACCTAATTCCATGAATTTGTGATATCTATCATTATATCGGCAGGCCAAAAAAGTAGATGGTTTGAGAGAATTGAAGTTAAACATCTGATAAGAAGGCCATTTTTAATGACTTAACAGTTGTAATTACCTTAGTCATTACAAGGGGTCACTTTAGTCATGTAAGTTAGTTACCATCTACACTATCTCTAATTTTGTTCTATATGGTACAATTTTCGTGACATGTCGGGAACATAATCAACTTAGCTATTAGGAGAGTATAATGAAAAAAAATATTTCAATATTATTATGTATGGTTATCATGCTTGCTTCAGTTAATACTGAATTACATGCAGCCAAGGATCAAAACAGTAGTTTTATGTTATATGAGAATTACGAAAAATATTCTGATGATATGTCAGAAATTCAAAAGTATGTTACAATAAAAAATGGCCAATATAAGCTCAATCTTAGCAAAGAAGTTAGAAAATTGTTTAACAAAGAAAGTATCTCTTATGCCAAACAGCATGTACAGGCACTTAATAACATAATTATACAGAATGAGATTAATAACTTAAGTTTGGAACAAGGCTTTACAATAGCAATTACTGACGAGAAGATAATTAAAGCATACGATGATGCAGGCTTTGATACCAAAGCTATCATTAATGATCAATCTATTATGTCAGAAAATCTGACAATTGAAAGATCAACAACTTACTCAAGAAGTTCCAGAACTCCATTAACTACTGGTGGTGTTACAAAGATAACTTTCATGTGGGATGGTATTGAAATCTGGTTAAGTTCAACTGCGACAAGATTAGTAGTAATTGGCGGCGCAGGTGCTTTGTCAGGTTTGTTTGCCAATGCACTTGGAGCAGCTGCACTTGCAGCAGCCATAGGAGGAGGTGTAGGTTCAATAGCTGGTGAATTACTCTCAGGTGTATCTTTCCCTCCTTTGGTCTACAAATACAGATTCGCTTCAATATATGACCAATATACTTGGCAAACCGCTGGTGGTGGAAAAGGTCCGTTCATGACTTATGTCAGGCATTAACGTAAAGGAGTATGACATTGAAAATAGTTAATATATTGTTTGATTGTATATTTGTAGCATTAACTCTTATAATCACGACTAGTTTAGATCTTGATAGATGGCTTTACTATGTCATTACTACTGTAACAATATTCACAATCATACGTACAGGTGACAAGCTGTTCGGTGATAAGAAATAAAAGGGGGCAGTCGGAAAATAGCCCTTATAGAAAATAGTATGGCACTATACGCCATACTATTTTTTTGCAAAGAATTAAGAACCATCTTCTCTCAGTCATATTATATAAAATTCCTACGCTAATAAGAAAATAGGTATTTAGAATAAAAAAATATAGACTATGGCACTTGAATATTTGGAAAAAAGCATATAGAATGTAGAAGGTAAGAAATACTTATGATAAAAGTAGTATTATGAAGAATAGCTAAGTGCTAATAGAGGTATAAGATGAAGCAAAATGTTGTGGTAATTTTTGGAGGGCAATCAACGGAACATGATATATCAAAAAGGTCGGTATTGACCTTCCTTAGATATATAGATCAAAGTAGCTATATTGTCAAAGTTGTTGGCATAACAAAAGAAGGCAAATGGCTTTTGGTAGAAGGTGGTATTGAAGAAATTCAATCCGGAGCATGGGAAAAAAGCAATGTTTCTGCAAGGCTTTTGCCGGATGCCACACTTAAGTCCCTGTTAATCCAAAGAGAAGAGAGCTTGGAATATTTCAAAGTGGATGTCGTTATACCGGTCCTACATGGATTGTATGGGGAAGACGGCTCTATACAAGGCTTACTAAAGCTTGCCAAGATTCCTTTTGTAGGTTGTGGTGTATTAGCATCGGCTGTATCCATGGATAAATTATACACCAAGTTGCTTGTAGAACCCCTTGGCATACGCCAAGCTAGGTATATAGGTGTGTATAAGGAAAGTTATGATCAAGAGGCTATTGAAAAAAAAGTAGTGAATCAACTGGGATATCCGGTATTTGTTAAGCCATCCAATGCAGGATCATCCATTGGAGTGTCCAAAGCGGTAGATGGCATTACTTTGCATAAAGCGCTTTTGAATGCTTTTATACACGATCGAAAAGTTCTTATTGAAGAGCATATAGATGGTAGAGAAGTAGAATGTGCTGTTATTGGCAACCTAGAGGTTAAAGCAACGGATGTTGGAGAAATTTTATCTGCAGAGGACTTTTATGACTTTGAATCAAAATACAATAATCCAGAGTCAAAAACTATACTATCAGCAGATATGCCGGAAGAAACCAGACAGCAAATTAGAGATGCAGCCATAGCTATTTTTAAAGCAGTTGATGGCCGAGGACTTTCAAGAGTGGACTTTTTCATTGAGAACCATACCGGTGAAGTGGTCTTTAATGAAATCAATACTTTTCCTGGCTTTACAGATATAAGCATGTATCCCATGCTGATTGAAGCTGAGGGAATTAGCAGAAGTGAATTGATTGATCATTTGATTCAGCTTGCAATAGATGATTGTGTTTAGTGGGTGATCCGATGAATAAGAATGTACTTATAAAAGTCAAAGGTATCCAAGGAAGTTTGGTTGAAGATGATGCCATCGAGATGATCACAACAGGACAGTATTTTGAAAAAAATGGAAAGACATATATTAAATATGAAGACACTGCCCTTGATGAAGACGTCGTTACATCTACAACCATTAAAATTGATACAGCACAGGTTAGTGTGTTAAGATTCGGTGCGACCAATACACAACTTATATTTGAGAAAGACCAAGAGCATTTCACCCCTTATGAAACACCATTTGGTGTTTTTGAGATTATTCTTAGGACGACAGATATTCAGTTTCATAAGGAAATGGATAAAGCGACTTTAAATGTGGCTTACAATATCGAAGTAAACCATACCGGTTCCATAGCATCCAATTTTCAAGTTGAGGTAACCAATCAAATGTAAAGGCTAAAGGCTGTCTCTGAAATTTGAGTCAGCTCATTTTCTTTTACTCCAGTACATCAGTCAAGACATCTTTTTTGTAATAGAATAGTCATTAAAATGGATGGGTAAAATGAAGGCAAATGCCGATATAATGGTTAAGGGTCAGAACTAAATAGTTGAACTTTTGCAGATCATATAAAGTTACGAGCGCATCAACGTAACTCTATATGAAATGTAAATTAGTGAAACTAAGTAATGAGCCTCTAACCATATGGTTAAGGGTCAGAAAATAAAACTCATCTACAAATTGATTCGGAGGTAAGTATGAATAGAAAAAGATGGATCATCTTATTAGGTTTAATATATGTTATACAATCCTCATGGACCAGTATGGCAGTAACAGATCGAGATATTCTATCAGATCCCGTTGCCAATGTGTATACAGCTAATATCCTTGGTCAAACTATATCCGATATCTTAAGTTTTACGGATGTGCCTAACAATCATTGGGCAAAAGATCCAATCACAAGATTAGGTGCACTATCGATTGTAAAAGGTTATAATGAAAACAACGCAATGCGTTATAGACCAAACGGGAATGTATCAAAGCAAGAAGCCTTGGCCTTTTTACTAAGAGTCATCGGACTTGAAGCGGCGGCCAATCAAGCAGCCGAAAACCTTGAAGTCGGTGAAGGTGAGGGCCTGCTTAACATCTGGTCAAAAGGCTACTTGCAAGTGGCAGCCAATAATGGTTTAATTACTCAATTAGACTTAGGCGATGGACTAATACTTGACCAAGAAGCCTTAGATCCTGAGTTTAATTTTATTCGCGCGCAAAATGTCACTAGAGAACAAGTGGCTATGTGGTTGGTACAAGCGATTAATATTGGAAATCCAGGTCGTATTGAACCTATTTATGTTAATAACAAGATCTTTACACTGAGTGACTGGCAAAGCATTGACTTAGCTTTTGTGCCCTATGTCGAAGCGGTCATGCAGGCAGGTATCATGATTGGAGACGCCAATAGATTTAGGCCAAAAGGAAGCTTGACAAGAGCGGAAATGGCACAAATCATTGCAAATATTGATGATATTCTTTATGAGACCCTTGATAAGACAGTAAAAGCCGGTATTGTTGGTAGCATTAGCGATGCCGGTGTAATCGGTTCTATAAACAATGAGAGCAAAAGAACCATATTAATTCGTAACGATGAAGGCTTAGTCGACCAAGTGGATTTAATCGTTACATCCAATGAACAAAACAAAATATCGAGATTAGATGTACCCGTACTTGGCCCAAGTGGCGTAAGAGGCCTATCTTCCTTAAGAGAAGGGCAGAGTATTGTTTATATCGTTGACAACACAACACTTGAAATGGAATATGTCGTCATTAAAGGTGATATAACCACCACACAAGTAAAAGGTGTCCTTCAACCACTGATAGACATTGATAATGGTAATATTACTGTAAAAAATACTTCAGGTGTACCGCTAACGTATAAGTTATCTGTTGGCCTATATGACCTTGAAGATAGACAGATAAAAATAGGTGAGTATTACAGATCTATTGACAATGCACCGGTATCAGAGACCATAACATTAACCATTCAAAACAATCTGGTGACCAAAATCGATCAGGAAGGTGCAACACCTCTTTCATCAGAAGTCAGCGGTATTGTAAAAGAAATCAATACACAATTTAATTTTATTACCATTGAAAAATGGGATGGTGGCGAAATCACAAAATATTTCAATAAGGATCAAGTACGTGTTGAAAAGCAGAATTATTATGATGTAGAAGATGAAATCGGATATATTGATGAGATTTTTCCTGAGTATGGATTTGATGAGAGAGATACAGGTATTGAAGCCATTGAGGTGGGTGATGTTGTTCATTTGTTAATGAGCAGCAATGGCCAATACATAGAAGCCATCAGCGCAAAAACCAATTACAATGTCAAATTTGGAGAGATTGTATCCATGGTATCTTATGGCGCAAATGGTGTTAATATTAGAGTCAACTATGGGGACGGTTCCATTGGTTCATTAAATGTGGACGGTTTTGTGCCGGTGTTACGTTCATCAAGAAACATTGGTGTCGGTAACCTCCAAGTAGGGCAAATGATAAAAATCCTCATGAATCAAGGTGTTCTTGCCCCAGGTACAGTCATAGAGACTGTAAAACAGATTGATGTAGACCCTTACGGCAATATCTATGCAAGAATTTATAAAGGCGATCTCGGCTATATGAATATGGCAACAGGCACTTTAAGTCTATTAAACAGTTATCATTTGACTAAAACCGGCTGGAGTGGCTATAATCCGATGACAGATTTAGAATTGTCAGGAGCAGGTGTTGAGATTTTCCATAATGGCAATCAGATTAGTTTAAGCTATGCGGATCGTTTTTTAAGAATAGATACGATGCAAGCCTATGTTGTAACAGAAAAACACTATGACCGTGAAAGAATCAAAAAAATTGTATTTGAAGACGGTCGAGATGATGTTCTGGCCTCAACCAATGTGAGTTATTCTAATGGCTATGATGCCATAAGACTTATAAGCTCTGTAGGCGATATAGGAATCAATCCGGGAACGATTGTACTTAAGAACAATCATATTGTATCTACAGGCAGCATCCTGTCACCGGATTATGCTCAAGTTGTATTAGCCGGTCAAGGTAGGGCTGTTATTGTCAATGTTTTACCTGAACCTAATAATGATGCTATATCTGTTTTTAGAGGGCGTATCAGCAATATTGAAACCAACCGTGAGGTGAAAGTTGAATCTCAAGCGATACTAAAAGATATGACTTGGATCTACTCACCCATACAAAGAGAATTCACACTTTCCTACGATACGATTATCATGGATGAATCCGGAAGTATACCCCTTAGCGACTTCATCGATTATTCGGAACTATCAAAAGTGGATGAAGTTTATACCATAATCGCAGAAGGTACCAAAGCCACCCATTTGATTAAAAATCCTTATGCAACGGAAGGCGTTGTAGGGGAGATATACAGCATAAACAATGATAATATAATAGGTATAAAAGATGCGTTGGTCTACGACAGTACGACAAAACTATGGACTGAGTTGAGTATTAGGAACAATTATGCTTCACTAGAAATCGTGACAGAATCCGTTATAATCAAGAACAATAAAGTTGTTGGTATGGAAGATTTGGAACTTGGGGATAGAGTTAGAGCCATGGTTACTGTGGACTTAAGTGAGCAGTTGAAACTAACAGATAACCGTCAAGCAACAGGTTACATCCTGTTTGTAGAAGATTAGAGAGGAAGATGGTCATGAGAAGACTTATAATAATGGGCATAATGATGACGCTTCTTCTAAGCCAAAGCGTATATGGTAAAGAAGGTGATATGGGGCATATGGGTGGGATATCCGAAGGCAGCAACCTTCCAAAAACCATTGAGAGATATGTTACCATACCCACAAATAAAACCAGAACCTATCAATACAAAGAAGTGGTATTTTTGTCTGGTGTACCGACAGAATTTAATGGTACTATAACGGTGAATAATGATGATAGCGTGACAAAGACAAAAACTGAAGGCAGTTATAAAGAAACGTATACAGTGACAGCAACAAGTGTAGAGGGTGAAGGTGAGCTTAATAGAACATTAGCTTTCACCACCTACTACAAGGTAAATAATAATATGGACTTCAAGAACCAGATTATTACCAACTCAGTCTTAACAGGTTGGGTTGAAGAAGTTACGGTAGGTGATATGGCATATACACTTGATAGAGTGGGATCATCTTATTCTAAGGCAGGTGTTAAGGATCTGACACCTGGTGTTGCTTATTTTAGCACTTCCATTTCATATGTAGCTAAATTCCTAGATGGTGATGGCAATCCCGTGACCTTAACAAGTAACGGTAGCAACTATGGTTATGATCAACCATGGTCAAAAATAGAGACCCAAGAAAGAAATATTGGCATTTCAAAAGGTGAAGGCAACTCAGGTAATATGCAAGTGAGAGTCCGAACGGTTCATGAAGCCAAAAAGACAATTTATTATGATGCGACGGAACCCTTTGCCATTAGTTTTGGAGGCACTTATAATCAACGTATGGAAAGCGAAAGTAATTTGACCTATGAAGTGCTTTCTTATCACAGCAATCTGACCAACAGGCAGAAAAGTGGCCGTATTTCCATTAAGATGGCCAACCAGATTGAAAAATTGCCGATTCCCGGTAACTTGGATTTTTTACAAGGACACTGGGCAGAGGCTGATTTTAAAAAGCTATACAGCATGGAGGTGTTCACAGAAGTACCCCATAGTGGTATGCAATATGAGGCAATGAGCAGAGGGGCTTATATTAAGGCACTTTGTCTTGCTATGAACATTGACATCTCAAAGTACACCACACGTCCCAAGACGGTCATCTTTGGCGACGTCCCTGTAACACATCCCTATTATCCATATATTATGGCGGCTTATGACCAGAAACTTATCAAAGGAACAGGTGAGAATTTCGATGTGGATCGCCCAATTAATAGAGAAGAAGCCTTTGTGGTCTATGTACGCGTTATAGGCTTGGAGCGTCTTGGCGTGACTGAATCCCCCATGACCCCATTTGTTGACGATGGGACCATCGCTTCATGGGCCAAAAAGGAGATTATGGCCGGATATAAGCTTGGGATTATTAAAGGAGATGAGCTTGGAAGGGTCAAGCCAAAGCAATGGATATCCAAGTCGGAAGCGGCGGCAATTATCAATAGGCTAATCGACTACTTAAGATCAGATATTGGAGAAGATTACCGTAAATAAGCAAATTTAAGGAGAACAATTATGAAACCTTGGTTAAAAAAAGCTACTGCATTTTTATTGTTTATGGCCATATCGTTGTCACCGGTTTACGGTGCAGAGCAAGGCGATACCTATGGAGGTCGACTTGAAAGTGTTATGCAGATGATTCTAAGCAATCACATCAATGCTGATGCATTAACTCCGGATATATTATTTGAGGCAGCCATGAATGGCGTTTTTGATATATTGGATCCCTACTCCATGTATATTGGCGCTCGTAACGCAGAGTCTTTTACAGATACCCTTAATAACTCTTACGTGGGTATTGGTGTTTCCTTGATTCAAGAAGGTGACTATGTCGTCATAGAACGCGTCTTTTTAGATGGACCGGCATATAAGGGTGGCCTTAAAGTTCATGATAAGATTATCAGTGCTCAAGGGACTTCTTTGATTGGGAAAACCCCTGCAGAAGCGGCTGCCATTATTATCGGAGAAGAAGGTACCAAAGTTACGCTTAGAATTAACAGGCAAGGCTATGAATTTGATATGACTTTAGTCCGAGGTAGAGTTACTATTAATGCCATAGACCAAGTCGATTTATCAGAATTATATCCGGACCTACCCAAAGCAGTTGTTGATCAAATCGGCTTCCTAAAGATTTCCAGTTTTACAAGAAATGTGGATGAAGAATTAGAACCAATTTTGGATGCCTATAAATCTCAAGGCAAAAAGTATTTGTTATTAGATATGAGAGATAATGGAGGTGGCTATGTGGATTCGGCAGTCAATGTATCGAATTTATTGGTGCCGGAAGGTCCTGTACTAAGATTTGTTAATAATACAGGGAGAGAAATAGTCTATTACTCAGAGCTAAAAGACCCTAGTTTTGAGATTGTTGCACTTGTAAACCGTAACAGCGCATCTGCTACGGAATTTGTAGCGGCGGCCATTAGTGAATCAGGTATAGGGAGTCTTGTTGGTGAAACAACGTATGGAAAAGGTTTGGCTCAATATCTGTATACCTTAGATGATGGTGCTGTTGTTAAGTTAACTCAAGAAACTTTTTATTCCAGAGCCAATAATCCAATTAATGACATGGGAGTAACACCAGAGGTTCTTGTCGAGTATCCCCAATATCTAACAAAGACAAGTAAATTTTATCCACATGATAAAAATGCTGAAATCATAGAAGTGGAAAAAATACTTGCATTTTTAGATTACGAAGTAGATACACCCGATGAGCTTTATGATAACAAAACCTTTGAAGCCATACGACAATTTCAAAGCGATCAAAAGGTATATGCCTATGGGATATGTGATTATTTAACCCAGGATCTATTGAATAAGGCTTTTATGGAAAAGAAAAATGAAAAAGATTTACAGCTTGATAAAGCGATAGAAACACTGATAATGCAAATGGAATTGTAGAAGAAAAATATAAAATTTCTTGACTTCTAAGAAGGCAAGTAATAGAATATAGAAGTTGTTTTGAAATGAGAAATATTTTATATAAATATGTTTAAAGGGCACAAATTAATTTGAAGCAAAAGTCAAAGAGGTGAAATATGCAGACAAAGTATATATTTGTAACCGGTGGCGTAGTATCTGGTTTGGGGAAAGGCATTACAGCAGCATCTCTAGGTAGGCTCTTAAAAGCTAGAGGTAAGAAAGTGACCATACAAAAGTTCGATCCTTATATCAACATAGACCCCGGAACCATGAGTCCATATCAACATGGGGAAGTCTTTGTAACAGAAGACGGTGCTGAAACAGATCTTGATCTTGGTCATTATGAACGTTTCATAGATGAAAAATTAAGTAAATACAGCAACATTACAACCGGTAAACTTTACTGGTCTGTGCTTAATAAAGAACGCAAAGGGGAATTTCTAGGAGCAACAGTTCAAGTTATACCCCATATCACCAACGCTATTAAAGACCGTGTCTATAGAGTAGGGAAAAATGTGCATTCAGATGTTGTTATTACAGAAATAGGCGGAACGGTAGGGGATATAGAAAGCCTACCTTTTCTTGAAGCCATTCGTCAAGTTGCCGGTGATGTCGGACGTGAGAATGTTATTTATATTCATGTCACACTAATACCATATCTATCTAAGTCAGGTGAAATGAAAACAAAACCTACACAACATTCAGTTAAAGAATTAAGATCAATCGGTATACAACCGGATATATTGGTATGTCGTACAGAACATGAAATGACTCAAGATATGCGTGATAAGATGGCACTCTTTTGTAATGTAAAAAAAGATTGTATCATTCAAAACTTAGATGCGGACACACTCTATGAAGTGCCTTTAATGCTTGAAAAAGAAGGTCTTGCGAACATTGTTTGTCGTCACCTTGAGATTGAAAACGTCGAACCGGATTTAGAAGCCTGGTCTGCTATGGTCCAGAGAGAAAAAAATCGTACAGAAACCATTACAATTGGTCTTGTTGGGAAATATGTAGAGCTTCATGATGCGTATATATCCATTGTTGAATCTCTTAATCACGCGGGCATTCATCATGGCATTCGAGTAGAATTAGATTGGATTGATTCTGAAAAAATTGAACCAGATAATGTAGGCGAAACGCTTAGTAATGTGGATGGTATTTTAGTACCTGGAGGCTTTGGAGATCGAGGTATAGAAGGCAAGATTTTAGCGGTTCAGTATGCAAGAGAGAAAAAAGTACCATTTTTTGGTATATGCTTAGGTATGCAATGTGCTGTCGTAGAATATGCAAGGAATGTATTAAATATGGTAGGTGCCAACAGCTCAGAACTTGATCCTGAAACGCCTTTTCCTGTTATTGATTTGATGCCGGAACAAAAAGACATAGATGAACTTGGTGGAACCATGCGCTTAGGTTCTTATCCATGTAAGGTTATTGAAGGTACTAAAGCTTACCGTGCCTATGAAGATGAACTTATTTATGAGCGTCATAGACACCGTTATGAATATAATAATGAATACCGTGATGATTTGGTTGATCATGGACTGATCATCACAGGATTATCACCAGACGATCAATTAGTGGAAATGGTTGAAATTGAAGACCATCCTTGGTTTGTCGGTGTTCAGTTCCATCCGGAATTCAAATCCAGACCCAATCATGCCCATCCATTATTCAAAGATTTTGTTGGTGCGAGTATGGTTAAACCATCTAAATAATAATGGAACTTATAATACAATGGTTAAAGGGTCAAAGTATAGTTTTGATTCTTTAACCATATAATAACAAAAAGCCTTTTATCAAGTTTTGATGAAAGGCTTTTTGTTATTATATGTGAGAAAGTTGAGTAGTAAATCAGGCTTGCTTTTTTGACAATTGGAATCTAAGTGTAACAGGAAGCATCAAAGTGGCCAGGATAAGTCCAAAAGCAAATTGCACCATATTAGCAGGAATGCTAAATACCGGTATAATCCAGTTGCCATACATAATACCATAAGTACCATAATAAAGAATAACCATGACAGAACCAGCAACGATAAAGGCACTTAATTTGTTGAAGTAAATAGCGATGGAAGGCCTAAAACGGCTTATACCAAAAACAATAAACAAAGCCATAGGTAATAGTAAGGCAATAGCTAGTATGATGTTTTGTGTTGATAAGACAGTGGAGATGAGCTCGGTTTCACTGGCAATCACTTCTTCAGCAATTAGGTCTTGCGTCGCATCCAAAATACGGTTTGAAGCAATCAAGCCTCGCACCAAAAAACCGAAACCTAGCCATAAGAAACTGTAGAAAGCAGTTATAAAACCGGTTTTCTTAAAGTTACCTAGATCCTCAAAGATGTAACCGATTATGTAAGCCATTAAAGCTTTAATGATAAAAGTGGGGAGAGCCCAAGAAGCATAGCCCAAATAAATATCAGCCAAAGCAGATCCGATGCCGGCAGCTAAAGCGCCATTTTTTTTACCTAGAACGACACCACAGCTAAGCACGAGAGCATCACCGATGTGGATATAACCACCTGTAAAAGGAGAAGGGAAGCTTAGTATACTGGTACTGATAAAGGTTAATGCAGCCATTAGACCAGAGTAAGTCAAGTTTTTCGTTGCGTTTTTCATAATAATCATCCTAACTTGTTTTATTATGTCAAAAACATATAGTTGTACTTATGTACTTTAGCGAAACTTAGTTTTGACACTTGAATAAACTTATATTATAATGAATTTGACCTGTTAGAAAGTGCCAGTTTTAATTATATTAAGGGGGACAGATGGATGTTGCTCACACCTGAAATCAATTATGAGTTAAAAAAACCTATCTATATGCAGATTCACGATTATCTTGTTAAAGAAATAGTAGAAGGAAGATTGATAAGAAACGATAAGTTGCCTTCAGTAAGGGTTTTTTCAGACCACTTAGGTATAAGCCGCAATAGTGTTGAGAATGCCTTCAATCAACTCTTAGCTGAAGGCTATATTCTAAGTGTACCAAGAAAAGGGTACTATGTTGCAGAAATCGAAGATATTAAAGGAAAAAAAATGCAAAACATTGAAGAAATTTCCTTAGAAACGAAGCAAAAATATGTCTATGATTTTAAAAGTGAATACGTTGCGAAGGACAGTTTTGATTATAAGCTCTGGAAGAAACATCTTAATTATGTGATGAACTATGATGTAGATGTATTATATGAGCATGGGGATCCAAGGGGAGAGTATGTTTTGCGTGCAGCGATTGCTAAACATTTTTATAGAACAAGAGGGGTTGTGGCGCGAACGGATAGTATTGTTATTGGTGGTGGCATTACCCCCTTATTAACCATTTTAGGCAAACTTTTTGATTTCTTAGAACTGGATGATATTGGCATGGAAGATCCTGGATTCAATAAGGCCAAGCATGTTTTTGATTATAGTCATTTGAAAACCATACCGATTGAGGTCAATGAGAAAGGTATTGATATTTCCTTGCTTTATCAAGAAGGAGTTAGGTTATGCTATGTCAGTCCGTCACATCAATTTCCAACAGGAACCATTATGCCGGTGGACAATCGGCTGAAATTATTGAACTGGGCAGAAAAAGTAGATGGTTATATCATTGAAGATGATTATAATGCAGAACTTAGATTCGAGGGTCAACCTATACCCGCAATGCAAAGTTTGGATGAGGGGGATCGTGTCATCTATCTTGGTTCTTTTTCCACAGTATTGGCACCAGGTATTCGCATCAGCTTTATGGTATTACCAAGGGTATTAAATCAATATTACACAAAGAACATTGAATATTTTTCTCAGACAGCCTCTAAGTTGGAACAGTTGGCGTTGTCAAAGCTCATTGAGTCAGGAGATTTTGACCGACATGTTAGAAAAATAAGAAATTATTATGCAAAGAAACAAGGGAATGTGTTAAAATATATAAAAGTACATTTACCAAAAAATGTTATTCCGAAGCATGGAAAAGCTGGTCTTCAAATTATCCTAAGACTGCCCGATGGATGGGAAGAATCTGATGTGGTATTAGCTTGTGAAAGGGAAGGTATAGGTATTAGTGGTTTGGGTGTTTATAGAAGTATTAAGAAGAAGCCATCAAAACCTTACCTTATTTTAGGATATCGAGGTATTGATGAGAGAATGATGGAAGATGGCATCAAGGAACTGGGAAAGGTATTGAAGATGTATAAGGAGACTTATGATGAAAAAAGCCTTATTGGTAAACGATTCCTTATTTGAAAGCTTAATTTTAAAAGATCTTCTCTTACAGCTCAACTATGAAGTTGAGCTTGCAGATGAGTATGATGCCCTATACCAAGTGGAACAGTTTGAGCCTGAACTCATTGTGGTCAACTATATCATGCATGAAATACGCGGAGACCAACTTATTGAACAGATTAAAGAGGATAAACCGGATATGATTTGTCTACTCTCTTCAAGCAGTATGATACAAAAAGATGAGGTTGAGAAAAACATATTGGACGGTGTTTTAAGAACACCGGTAAGCATGTTTACATTGAAGGATCTCTTAAGAAGAATCGATGCCAATATTTCTAAAACTATAGTAGAGAAAAAGATCAGTAAAAGTGATGGTGAAGAAAGATTTTGTGACCACTGTAACGCAGATATTTCAGAATTTAGTCTCCATATTGTATTTTGTCCCTTCTGTGGCGAAGAATTATAATTTAACATAGCGAAACACTTGTATGCTTTTCTTAAGGGAATTCCTATTATGTAGAATATAAAAACCAGTATCTTGCAATTATGCAAAAATACTGGTTTATTTAATAATAATTCTATTTTTACCGGTATGCTTTCCTTCATACAAGGCTTCATCGATTCGATTTAATATAGAAATATATTTCTCATTAGGTTTAAAATCAGAAAGTCCACAGGTGAGCGTCAACTTAAAGTTATATTGATTATAAGTGAATGTATGTTCGGATACAGCGTTTAGGATTCTCTCCATAATGGGTAGAGCGGATTCTTTGGTGGTGTGGGGCAGAACTAACAAGAATTCTTCACCACCCCATCTGGATAGATAATCATAATCTCGAACTTTGGATTGGATGAGGGCAACGACTTCGTTCAAGGTATAGTCCCCACAAGGATGGCCGTACTGATCATTGACCAGCTTAAAATCATCAATGTCGAACAAAGCTAGGGATATAGTAGTCTGATCCATTTGATGCTCTAACAGAAGTTCTTTTAAGGTGGATTGTATGAAACGTCGGTTGTAGAGTCCTGTTAGGTGGTCTCTTGATGCTAAATATTCAGAGTGTTCCTTTTCTTCTTGTAACTTCGTATTAATGGACTCTAGTTCTTGGATATAACTGTTTAAAAGTTTTCGGTTATAGACATGGTCAAGCTGATTAGTAATTCTGGATTCTAAGATGGTTTCGTTAAAAGGCTTCGTAACGTAATCATTCCCACCTAATTGAAAGCCTTTCACGATATCATTTTGATCATTGTTAGAAGTGATAAAGATAATTGGGATATGGTAGGTATCAGGTGTATTTCGAACATGCTGGCAAACATCATAACCACTACAACCGGGAAGGTGGACATCTAGTAGTATCAAGTCGGGTTTTTCTTCTCTTAATAGACCTATGGCTTCTAGGCCATTAAAGGCACTTATGTACTCATATTGTTTTTTGATCATGAGGTCTGTTAAGTACTTTTGGTATAGCCTACTGTCCTCAACTATCATAATCTTGAATATCTTATCCACCGACAATTCACCTCTCAAAATCTATTCTTATATATTCTATCGACATATGGTGAAAAACACAATAGCATCATGAGAATTATTATAAAAACATTGAAACTTTAACCTTAAAAATTAATATGGTATAATGAGACGTTAGTAAGTGAGAGTATTTTCAGGTGAAGTATTCACTAGGATGTGTTTATAGATATTAGGAGGTAATTTTTTGGAGAAACATTTAAAAATAGGTTTAGATATTGGATCGACGACAGTGAAGATGGTTGTCTTAAGCAGTCAGGGAGACATGTTATATAGTAAATACAAGCGGCATTTGTCAGATATTAAGAGCACGGTTTTGTCGATGGTAGGCAAGGCTTATGAGCACTACCCGGAGGCCGTGATTACCATTCTGACAACAGGCTCAGGTGGTCTATCAGTTTCTAAGTGGTTGGACATAGGTTTTATACAAGAAGTTGTAGCATGCGCTAAAACAGTAGAGCATCTTATACCTAAAACAGATGTTGCCATCGAACTCGGTGGTGAAGATGCCAAAATCACTTATTTTGAAAGTGGCTCAATCGACCAACGTATGAATGGTACCTGTGCCGGAGGGACGGGTGCTTTTATTGATCAAATGGCATCCTTATTGCAAACCGATGCAATGGGACTTAATGAATTAGCAAAATCATACAAGGTGATTCATCCAATTGCGGCCAGATGTGGTGTCTTTGCAAAAACAGATATTCAACCTCTTATTAATGAGGGTGCGGCAAAAGAAGATATTGCCGCTTCAATATTCCAAGCAGTGGTGAATCAGACCATCAGTGGCCTAGCTTGTGGCAAGCCGATACGTGGTCATGTTGCATTTTTAGGCGGACCTTTATATTTCTTATCAGAACTTAGGAATCGTTTTGTAGACACTTTAAAACTGACAAAAGAACAAACCATCATACCGGAGCATTCTCAACTTTTTGTTGCGACAGGGGCCGCCATGGCTTCTATTATTGAGGAACCTTTAAAGTTTGAAGAACTCTATGGAAGCGTTAAACGCCTTAATGTTTTTGATATTAATGAAGTTCCAAGGCTTCAAAAACTATTTGATTCAGAAGAGGCTCTAGAGGTTTTTAATGAAAGACATAGTCATAATAAAGTTGTTAAAGGACGTCTTGAAGATTATATAGGAGACTGTTATTTAGGTATAGATGCTGGATCAACCACAACTAAATTGGTTCTCATTGATGATCAAGGTCAGCTTCTTTATGATTATTATGGTAGCAATCAAGGGAAACCCTTAGCATTATGTAGAGAAATACTAATGGAAATATATGAAAAGATGCCTAAGGGAACTAGAATAAAAAACAGTTGCGTTACAGGTTATGGCGAAGGGTTGATTAAGGAAGCATTGCATATGGATATAGGTGAAATAGAAACCATGGCCCACTTCAAGGCGGCAGAATTCTTCCTTCCCGGTGTTGAATTTATCTTGGACATCGGCGGACAAGATATGAAATGTCTGCGTATTAGAGAAGGTATTATTGATGATATTCTATTAAATGAAGCCTGCTCCTCCGGATGTGGTTCCTTTCTTGAAACTTTTGCTCAGTCATTGGAAATGAACATACAAGATTTCGCTAAAGCGGCTCTAGTCTCAGAAGCACCGGTAGACTTGGGTTCGAGATGTACAGTTTTTATGAATTCCAGAGTTAAGCAGGCCCAAAAAGAAGGCGCTTCTGTAGGCGAAATATCAGCAGGATTATCTTATTCTGTTATTAAGAACGCTTTGCAAAAAGTCATAAAAATAAGAGACCCTAAACAAATTGGGGATAAGGTCATTGTACAAGGCGGTACATTTTATAATGATGCAGTTTTAAGAGCATTTGAGATGATATCGGGTAAAGAGGTGGTTAGACCGAATATTGCTGGTATTATGGGTGCCTTTGGTGCGGCCTTGATTGCCAAAGAACGTTGTGTACAAACGTCAGAATCCACCTTACTAAAAAGTGAAGCATTAGAGCATTTCATAGCACATAATGAAATGTCTAGGTGTGAATTATGTAGTAATAGATGTATGTTAACCATCAATCATTTTTCTGGTGGCCGCCAATTTGTATCCGGTAACCGTTGCGAACGAGGGGCTGGTATGGCCATAAAAAATCATGATATACCGAATCTTTTTACATATAAGTATAAAAGAATCTTTGCTTATAAGTCTTTGTCCCTAGAAGACGCACCTCGTGGCACTGTAGGCATTCCAAGGGTTTTGAACATGTATGAAAACTATCCCTATTGGCATACCTTTTTTACGCATCTGGGTTATAGAGTTGTACTATCACCAAGGTCCAATAAAGCCGTTTATGAAGCCGGCATAGAGACCATACCTTCTGAATCGGCCTGTTATCCTGCAAAAATTGTACACGGGCATATTATGAAGCTGATCGAAAAGAAAGTGGACTTTATATTCTATCCCAGTGTACCTTTTGAGGTCAAAGATGTAGAAGGTGCAGACAATAATTATAACTGTCCGATTGTAACCAGCTATCCTGAGACCATTAAACATAATACAGATGCTATCGTGAATGAAGAGATGGAACTGATGAGTCCCTTTTTACCTATGGACGAGCCAGAGAGATTGGCCGTTCGACTCTATGAGGAATTTGCGACGAAAGGACATACTGAATCTGAGATATTAGAAGCAGCAAAACTGGCATGGCAAGAAAAAGAAAAAACCAGAGCAGATATACAACGAGAAGGGGAACGTATCATTAGATGGCTTGAAGATAATAATAAGATAGGCTTGGTTATTGGCGGCAGACCATATCATATTGACCCAGAGATTAATCATGGATTAACCAATATTATCACAGGACTTGGTATGGCTGTACTCACGGAAGATGCCATTTGTCATTTGAGTCAAGTAAAAAGGCCTCTTAGAGTATTAGACCAATGGGCTTATCATAGTCGATTGTACGCGGCTGCTGAAGTGGTGGGTAAGCATAAGCAGCTTGAAATGGTTCAACTCACATCTTTTGGATGTGGTGTGGATGCAGTTACGGCAGATCAAGTACAAGAGATTTTGGCAAGACACGGTAAAATCTATACTCTGATTAAGATTGATGAAGGCAGTAATCTAGGTGCTATTAGAATTAGGATGCGTTCCTTAAAAGCAGCACTGGAAGAAAGACTGAAGCAAAAGAAGACATTACATAAAGAAGAAGTTGAAACCATACGTATGCCATTTACAAAAGCCCATAAGGCCAAACATACCATCATTGCACCTCAGATGTCACCAATGCATTTTGATTTCTATGAAGTTGGCTTTAGAGCCTTAGGCTACAAGGTAGTAGTTTTGCCGATGGTAGATACCAAAGCGATTGACGTAGGATTAACCTATGTGAATAACGATGCCTGTTACCCTTCTATACTGGTTATAGGTCAGATTATGGAGGCTTTAAAGTCAGGTGATTATGATCTGGACAATATATCCGTCTTCATGTCTCAGACTGGTGGCGGTTGTCGGGCATCTAATTATATCGGATTTATCCGAAAAGCATTAAAGGATGCAGATATGAGTCATATTCCCGTTGTATCTATTAATGCATCGGGGCTTGAAGGGAATCCGGGCTTTACAATTGGTCCGTCTTTGATTCATAAGGCTTTGATGGCAACTGTTTTTGGTGATTTGTTCATGAGGGTCTTATATGCAACCAGACCTTATGAAGCGGAGATTGGTTCAGCCAATGCCCTATATGAGAAGTGGCGAAAAAAAGCGATGACAACCATTATAAGTGGCAATATCATAAAATTTAGAAAGCAATGCATTGAGATTGTAGAGGCTTTTGATCGGTTGCCAAGAAAAGATGTCATCAAGCCCAAGGTGGGTATTGTAGGAGAAATTCTTGTTAAGTACCACCCGACAGGCAACAATCAGTTGGCTCAAGTACTTGAGGATGAAGGTGTACAGGTAGTACTACCGGATTTGATGGACTTTTTCCTATACAACGCTTATAATTATAAATTCAGATATGAAAAGTTAAACGGTACAAAAAAAGGATGGCGAGGGGCTAGTATAGCCATTAAGGTCATGTCATGGTACCGTCAGGCGGCCGGTAAGGCTTTTGATGCATCCAAACATTTTCATGCACCGTCAAGCATCGAGGAAAAAGGAAGGCTGGCTAAGCAACTTATATCTCTTGGAAATCAAACCGGAGAAGGCTGGTTTTTGACAGGAGAAATGGTGGAACTTGTAAAAGACGGGGTTGAGAATGTGGTATGTGTACAGCCCTTTGGATGTTTACCCAATCATGTGGTAGGGAAATCAATGATTAAACCCATTAAGAAAATGTACCCTATGGCCAATATAGCCGCCATTGATTATGATCCGGGTGCCAGTGAAGTCAATCAACTTAATCGTGTGAAACTCATGCTGTCTGTTGCCTTTAGCAACCTAGAGAAAAAGACAGTTCTATTAAAAGAAACCAAAGATATAGCTTCTAAAGATAAGAAGTATGCATAACAGGAGGTAATGCGTGAATAATAAAAAATCAGGATTTGTTACCATCATCGGTCGTCCGAACGTTGGTAAATCAACTTTAATGAATCATTTAATTGGACAAAAAATTGCCATAATGTCTGACAAGCCTCAAACAACAAGAAACCGAATTCAAACCATCTTAACCAATGATATAGGTCAGATTGTTTTTATTGATACACCTGGTATTCATGTACCAATGACAAAGCTTGGTGAATACATGAATACCAGTGCAGAAACCACTTTGAACGAAGTCGACGCCGTCTTGTGGCTGATTGAGCCGGATAAGAAAATCGGTAAAGGTGATCGTTATATTATTGAAAGATTGGCAAGGTTAGAAACACCGGTATTTCTTGTGATTAACAAGATGGACACCATAGCCAAAAATGAGCTACTGGAAGTCATCGCAACCTATAAGGACCAGTATAACTTCAAAGACATCATTCCTATATCAGCCCTCAAGGGAGAGAATACAAGCATACTATTGGATCAAATCTTCGATGTTCTGGAAGAGGGGCCTATGTATTTTCCGGAAGACATGGTTACAGATCAACCGGAAAGGCAGATTTGTGCCGAACTTATACGTGAAAAGGTACTGATGAACATGGAACAGGAAATTCCTCACGGCATAGCGGTAGTTATTGATCAAATGCAAGAACGAGATAATCAGGCAATCGTTGATATAGATGCTACCATAGTCTGTGAAAAAGACTCTCATAAAGGCATGGTCATCGGAAAACAAGGCTCCATGCTTAAGAAAATAGGCTCAATGGCAAGAAGAGATATGGAAAACCTACTTGGTTCAAAAGTTAACTTGAAGATATGGGTAAGAGTAAAGAAAGACTGGCGAGACAGTGATTATTTATTAAAGAATTATGGGTACACAGGTAAAGAATAAATATACATAGACGTACAAAAAGACCAGGTGAGCAGCTTATGCCCTTCCTGGTCTTTTTGTACGTCTTTAGTTAAGGGCAAACTCTACCTTAACAACGTTGTGATCATGTACCAAAGCGGTCATACGAAGATCGGTACTGCCATAAGCAGTAGTTACTCCGGAAGAGGGCAAGGAAGCACGATTGTTGTAATTCATAATAATAAAATTATGCATAGCACTGGCATTTTCGAAATCAATATTTTTACAAACCAGTAATATAAATTCAGAAGCACCCGGTTTAAGATTGCCATCAGTATCCTGCATGAGTACCAAATCCAGTATAATAACCTTTTGGCCATCTTTTGCATCTAATATAACAAGACTTTCATTATCTTCTGTTAAGAGATTGATATTAAATACGCCATAGTTATAACCGGCGGACAAAGTATTATCTGTCTCATCGTCAGCATGATCAATTAGGGCATCAGCTAAAATATTTTCTGTAATGTTTCCGACATTAGGGTCCAAACCGGAATTACTTAAATTTGTAGTTATATCTCCATCGATAAAGACGAGCTGGTTGTTAATAAGGGTCATCTCACCATCAAATCCAGCAAAAAGTCCGGGATTTGATGCAAATAATGCAGCAAGTGATTTAGCTTTACTTGGTGATAAGGCAAGTTTTCTGACCTTAGGATCAAAAACACGGTGGCTGATTACGGCTGCTTCAGCCCGTGTTAAGGTGTTGTTTCCACTAAAAGTGCTGTCAGGATAACCGGTAATGATACCGAGAGCATATGATAAGAGTACAGTTGTGTGCTGATCCTGTGGCATTATATTAAAGTCGTTGATATAGATGCTATAGTCAAGAAACTCATCAGGGTAGTCGGTCGGAACTAGATTCATAGCCTTGATGGTAAGTCGACTGGCTTCATAACGGTCAATGGGTGTGTTATATATTGTATAGCTTACACCATCTAACCAACCTTGGTTTTTTGCATATGCAATATAATTTGTAGCCCAGTAACCAACTGAAACACCAACATCATTGCCGGTCAAGCGACATAGGATAGCAATATATTGGTCGATGGTCAACTTCTGATTGCCTTTAAAAGTACCGTCTGTAAAGCCGGTAATAATATTCTCCTGTGATAAAACGTCAAGAGAACCATAGTACCATTCAAGGGCAGTGGTATCCTTGTATAGAGGTGCGGTATTGACATTTGCTTGAGAGAACGATCCTGTGATTAGAATCGTTAGAATCATGAGTATGGAAATGATATTTTTTTTCTTGAATTTCATAATGAACCTCCTACTTTGTGATGGATGGGTTAATTTTTATTTGATTTAGCCTTGATGCCTTAACCTTTTAGTTCAATTATAATCTTTTTTATAGAATAAATATTGAACAAAATGTGAACATGTATCTAAGAATATATGAAAAAACTTAAAAACATATAAGCCATAAGTCCTATAGTCTAGTTATATGGTATTGGTTTGTGTGAATATTCATAATCTTAATTGACTAGCAACGTATAAGGGGTATATAATTTAGTAATATGATACAAATAAAATCAAAGCATAATGTGAGATAGTATAAATCAGATAATCATAAGCCAATGAAATGAAATAGGAACTGGAGGCGTTAAGTATGAAAGCAACTGCAAACATCAAAAAGAAAATAGGATTCTTAATGGCATTTATATGGATATTACAGATGGGTATGCCTATTTATGGAAATGTGAATACAACAGTAACTATAACGAAAGATACACCGGTGGTGACCTTGTCGGATGCCGGCGAGAGAATCTTTGATATTGGTTATAATTTTGCTGTGTCCTACGAACAGGTAACAACAGGTCTTGATATTGTTTTGGTTCTTGACCGTTCCAATTCCATGTTGCGTATTGATCCGTCTACCAACAAACCGGTTGCTGATGCTGTATGGAAAGCCGTAAATAAGTTTGTGAATGAAGTATATGCAACCTACCCTGATTCTAATATGGCTATTGTTTCTTTTGGTACCAATGCCAATAAGAACGATAATTGGAAGTATTATAATAATAAAACAGAAACTTTGAATGAAGTCAGAAAGGTATTTCAATATAGAGACCTCTACTATAATAATCATAGTAATTTCTCATCTTATTGGAACAACGGTTACAGGTATGCATGGGAGTTCTGGCAAATATCCGACGGGGCTACAAACATAAAAGAATCCTTTGAATATGCAGAAAATACAGTGACCCACAAACAAATCTCAGGTAGTCCTTCCGAACAAGATGTTATTATACTCTTCACAGATGGTGTGGCAACGCAAGGTGGTAGTAACAGTCAGAAAAACTTAAACTACCCTACAAGTCATAATACCAATACAATCGCCGCTTATCAAGCCGGACAATCGGCCCAGTCGGTAGCCGAAGTTATTGCTGTTGGCTATTTTGAAGGTATTGAATATGTATCAACAAAGAATGTGGCAAGAGACACATTGGTTAAAGCTCAAAATGCAGGTCTTTTTGAGGCTTCTCAGACAGGACAATTATCAGATATTTTTGATACCATTGTTGGAGAACTTAACTATGTGGGTACCAATGCAAAAGTGGTGGAAACCATTGAAAGCGAGTTTGAGGTTGTGGATGCTAGCATAGAACCACAAAACTATACATTATCTGTGGATACTCAAGGCAGACAAGTCATTACGTGGGATCTGGGAAATGTTGTGGATACCAATTATGCATTTGGCTACAAAGTTAAAGTTAAAGACCATGTCTATCCAACCGGCAGCGGTCAAGTTGAGATTCCAATTAATGTGAATGCCATGCTGGTCTATAAGGACTTAAGTGGCAATACAATAACAGAACTGCTTGGACAGAATTTGACCCTTATACCACCAAGAACCAATCAGCCACAAGTCAATGTGAATGTTACTTATACCAACAACCAATTTGGTTATTTGGTAGGCGATGTCATTAAAATAAACCACAGTTTAAGTTATAATAATGAAGCACCTTTTGATTATAAAACCATCAATATAAAAAACCTTACCAAATCCACCTCCGGTCAAAACATTGGAGAATTTGTGACGCTTCAACCGGCAAGTACAGGTGCAGGTTGGGGTATGGTCAATAATAAGCTATCCTTAAATATTCTAGAGTCAAAAAGCGTCGTTGGTAGTGAAAACCTAACTTGGCAGAAGGAAGTACCCTTAGAGCTTAAAGCCATAAAAGAAGGTAACTTGAGACTGGATCATAATGTAGATTATCAACTGACAAATTCAGTGGGCAATATTTTCGACCATGCTAACTTAGGACTGGATCCTGCTGCCATTGATATTAAGATGGGGCGCCTCACTTTTGATTTTTCTGATGACTATGATGTAGCCATAACGGATATTGAACTCTATATCAATGGAGCACTAAGACCATATACAGTTGAAGATGGTATCATTGTTGTAGAAGGTATTACCAGTGGTCTACATAAAGTGTCTATTCCAATGCCGAGCGGTTATTTGATGACAAGTCAAAGTGGTGGTATAAGCCTTGACAACGATATGAACATGGTATTTGATGCGGTACTGAGCCATACTAACCCACAAATCGATAAGGTTGTTAATTTTGAACGGCTTAAGATTAAAGACATTGTCATTACAACGCTGGATGGCCAATCAGAACATAACATAGATTTGTTAAATGAACCAACACAAACAATGATTAGCTTCGAGTTGGTTAGACCCTTAACGAAAGTAGAAATGACTTTGTTTGATGACTTTATCAGCTCCAATCATACCTTTGTCCTAAACACATTCTCAGGAACCGCAGATGTTAGAAACGCTTCCGGTAATGTTGTATCAGGATTTACAATGAACAGTGGACGACTCAGTTATAACGGTAGCCAATTGCCAACAGGTAAGTATGTGGCTTATGGAGTATTAACCCCACCAACCACCTTAGGTGACCAATTGGATTATGATTTTAAGGTTGGGATTAATCAGATTCGCACCAGAGAACAAGGTGATAGTGCAGATTTGGTATCAGCAATAACATCTAAAACTCTAGCAGTTGGTTTACTAGATACAGTGGCTCCAGTTATCGATGTGGTTGTTGATCCAGCAGAATCATCAATTAATCTAATTAACCATAACATAAGCATAACGGATAAGACGACCATAGTAACTTACAAGGTCTTTGAAGGTAAGTTAACTTATAACGAAGTCTTAGCAGCAACAAATGAACAGACCATACGCATTCTAAGTAATCAGGGTAATCAAGTGTTACTTGACTCCGATATGAAAGTGACATTAACAACTCAGCTCAACAAATTTGTAGCAAAAGGTGCAATCACCATTTATGCTGTGGATGCTTTTGGTAATTATAGTGTTAAGGTTGTGGAATACCTTAATGAAGACCTTAATGATTTGTTAGACCAGAATATCATGTAAGTACCTCCAAAAATTAATATTAAATAGTTGGTTAAGGTTTCAAAACTATTTGTTGAACTTTTACAAACAATATATAGTTATGAGTGTGTCAATGTAACCTATATGTTGTATGTAAATTAGTGAAACATAGTTTTGACCCTTTTACCTTAAATATAATACTCTAAGATATGGCAGAAGCTAGCAAAGAAAGGCTTATGAATGTAAATGTTTATAAGCCTTTCTTTTGCTATTTGGTACAAAGATTAATTAAAAGCCATCATTAAAAAAATGCTCATAAAGGCTTAACACACAGAATACTACAATTTAGTGCTAGTATGTACAAAAGTGCTGAAGTGCTCTATAATAGAAGTGTACTAAGGTTAAAGTGTCAAAACAATATAGTTGAATTTTCACCCTTTAACCATACTAAGATTAGGAAGTGAAGAATATGAAAATCGATCAAAAAGAAGTGTTACTGGATCTGTTTAAAGATAAAAAATACAGACCACTTAAGTTAAAAGAATTAGCATTACTGCTAAACCTTTCGAAAAAAGAAAAAAAAGAACTGGAACAATCTTTACAGGCACTCATTCAGGAAGACAAGGTCATTCTTACCAAGCGCGGTAAATACATGATCAATGATGCGCCAGAGCCAATAATAGGAAGATTTGTGTCTCATCCTAAAGGCTTCGGTTTTGTGGTTATAGAAGGACAGGAGGATGATATTTTCATTCCTGCCAAATATGTCAACACAGCCTTTCATAATGATACGGTAGCCATTAAGTTGCTTAAAGACAGCCGTGGCAAGCGTCCGGAAGGTGAGATTGTTAAAGTACTTGAAAGAGGGAAAGACACCCTAGTTGGACTTTACGAACAAAGCGACAACTTTGGTTTTGTTCGAGCAGATGACAAAAAAGTACAGAAAGATATCTATATAGCCAAATCCAATAGTATGATGGCCATGAAAGGTCATAAAGTTGTGGTTAAGGTTACAGACTGGGGTGGTGAAGATCGGAAGCCTGAGGGCAAAATAGTCGAGATTATCGGTCATGTGGATGATCCGGATACAGCGATCTTGTCTATTGTTAAGAACTTAGAGATTCCTACTGAGTTCCCTGATAGCGTCAAGAAACAAGTTCTGCACATTCCTACAGAAGTGCCTAAGGATGCAGCTGAAGGTAGATTGGACTATAGAAATATCCAAACAGTGACCATAGATGGTGCAGATGCCAAAGACTTGGATGATGCCATCACCATAGAGAAAATCGACCTAGGATACCGTTTAGGAGTTCATATTGCAGATGTTAGCTACTATGTAAAAGAAGGCAGCGCCATGGATGAAGAAGCCCTTAATAGAAGCACCAGTGTCTATTTAGTAGATAGGGTCATCCCTATGTTACCAAGACAACTGTCTAACGGTATTTGTTCATTAAACGCAGGTGTAGACCGTTTGGCCCTTAGTTGCATTATGGACATTGACCAAGAAGGCAAAGTCATTAATTACACCATTAATGAGACCATCATTAACGTCGATGAGCGTATGACTTATACAGCGGTTTCAGGCATTTTAGAGAAATCAGATCCTGAATTAACAGAACGTTACAAAGATTCTGTGGATATGTTCCATAGAATGGAAAGTTTAGCGACCATACTCAGAGCAAAGAGAAAGCAAAGGGGTTCCATCGACTTTGATTTTCCAGAAGCTAAAGTCAAGCTGGATGAATTTGGTGCACCCACTGAGATCTATGTTTATGAACGCAACGTGGCAACGAAGATCATTGAAGAGTTTATGCTACTAGCCAATGAAACCGTAGCTGAACATTACTTCTGGCAAGAGATACCTTTTGTATACAGAAACCACGAAGAGCCGGACAATGAGCGTATACAAGCCCTGGGTAAATTCATCTATAACTTTGGTTATCATATCAAAGGCAAAGAAGATGTTCACCCGAAAGAAATACAGAAACTTCTAATAGACATTGAAGGTAGCAAAGAAGAGATCTTAATCAGCCGACTGGCCCTTAGATCAATGAAACAAGCCAAATACGAAGTGGATTGTGAAGGTCACTATGGACTTGCGGCAAAGTATTATAGTCATTTCACCTCACCGATTCGTCGTTATCCGGACTTACAGATTCATAGAATTATCAAAGAAAACCTAAAAGGTAAGATGAGCGATAAGCGCATCAGCCATTATAAGAAGATCTTGCCGGATGTCACCAAGCAAAACTCAGAGTACGAACGTCGAGCTGAAACAGCAGAGCGTGAAACCATTAAGCTTAAAAAAGTGGAATACATGCAACGCCATATTGGAGAAGTATTTACAGGCGTTATCTCCGGTGTCACTGGATGGGGACTTTATGTAGAACTTCCAAACACCATTGAAGGTCTGGTTCATGTCACCGCGCTTAACGATGATTATTACGTTCATGATGAGCTTAAGTATATGTATGTGGGTGACCGTACCAAGAAAATCTATGCCCTAGGTGACTTAATCAATGTTAAAGTAGAACGATGTAATGTGGAAGAACGCAACATTGATTTTTCTGTATCAGAAGAGGGACCGACAGAGGCTACAGAAGAGACATCTACAATTAAGGTAACATAATTGTAATGGCTTTGCCCTTGTAAAGCTTATAGAATATGTTATAATATGTCTTGCAGCATAGATTTGGAAGAAAGATTCAAGTGAATCTTTTAGTTGGAAAGAGTGTGAACCATGGCAAAAGAAGCTTATAAAATCATAGCGCAAAACAAAAAAGCTTATCACGATTATTTTATTGACGAGACCTATGAAGCAGGTATGGTACTTGCAGGAACAGAAGTCAAGTCTTTAAGACTGGGTAAAGGCAGCATAAAAGAGAGTTTTGTAAGGGTTATAGATGGTGAGATTTTTGTCACCAGCATGCACATCACACCTTATGAAAAGGGTAATATCTTTAATAAAGATCCGATGCGAACCAGAAAGCTCTTATTAAACCGTTATGAGATCAATAAGATCATGGGTGCGGTTGCCATAAAAGGTTATACCATCATGCCACTCAAAATCTACCTAAAAAAAGGTCGAATGAAGATGGAGATTGGTTTAGCACGCGGCAAGAAGCTCCATGACAAACGACAGGACATTGCCAAAAAAGATCAAAAAAGAATGGCTGAAAAGCAATTCAAAGTTGATAATCTGTAGGAAGACCTACTAATTATAAAAGGTCCAAGAGACCGCCTGTAAACCCGGGGGTGTACAGGTTTCGACGGGGATCACTGCAGTGAAGGAAGCCATCCGTAGACACCGGAGCTACGTTAAAAGCTGGTAAAATTAAATTAAACGCTGAAGATAATTTAGCTTTCGCAGCCTAGGCTGCGGTGTCCTTCCTAGGCAACTCGCCACTTAGGGTCTGGGCAACGATTGGGCGAGGAACTTTTCTACCAATGCTTTGAGGTAGCAAAAGAACTTTATTAAGCTACTAAAACCATGAGCCTGTCATTAGGCGCTTGGCAGAGGGAATGTCAAAATAATGACTCTGATGGGAGAAACTTTCATGAACGGGTTTTCGGACAGGGGTTCGATTCCCCTCACCTCCAGTCCAGTCCATTAAAAGACGATTCACACAAAGTGTGAGTCGTTTTTTAATAGACGAAGAATCGAACGTGGCCTGAAAGCAAGGGTGCCAGTGGCACGCTTGCGGAGGGATTCCCCGAATGTGTCCCACCACATTAACACAGCACAACAGGATGGTTTTTTAAGTTGTTAAATGTTAGAATTATGATAATTGGAACAATCACCTATTTTAAGTACGACTTGGGGGAAGTTATGATCTTTAGAGAAAAACTTTTTAGGTATAAAAAAATATATGACTTAGAGGGAAGTGAAGACCTCTTTTTGGCTGCCATGAGGGAATCTGTTGAGCATCATGAGTACCATTGTACGTTTTAAAAAGAATTGATTCAGAATATAGGGTATACGTCAGATCAACTAAAAAAGATAGAGGATATTGCATCTATTCCGGCTATACCCGTAGATTTTTTTAAGATCCATGAAATAAGAAGTATAGAAAAAGAAGAAATAAAAATCCATGCCACATCCTCAGGAACGATGGGGCAAAAGAGTCAGATATTTATAGATGAAAGTACTCTAAAGCTGGGTACAAAAATGATTATAAAAGCCATGTTGTATCATAAATTTGTCTCAATCATACCAACCAATTACCTTATACTTGGTTATGAACCCAAAGCAGGTAATGAGATGGGAAATGTAAAAGTTCTTACGGGGATGACCAGGTTAGCCCCTGTTAAGGAAAAGGTTTTTGCTATTCGGTCCATAGGAGATGCCTATCAAATCGACTATTTTGGTGTCATGAGCGCTTTGAAGCGCTATGCCAGACAAAGGCTACCGGTGCGTATCATGGGGTTTCCTTCCTATCTATATAGGATGTTAAGGGCTATGAAAGAAATGAATATGCCACCACTTAAACTCAATAAAAGGTCCATAGTTTTTACAGGTGGTGGTTGGAAAAATATGAGGACATGGCCATATAAAAAGAAGCGCTCTACGCTCTGGTTGAAGAAATGCTTGGCATACCGTCTAAAAATTGTCGAGATTTCTATAGTGCAGTAGAACACAGTGTTGCCTACCCGGAGTGTTGTCATCATCGTATGCACGTACCGATCTGGAGTAGGGTGCTTATTCGTGATGTGAACACCCTGGAACCATTGGGCTTCAACCAAGCCGGCTTTCTCAACTTTATTAGCCCTCTGGTATCCTCCATGCCCTTATCCTCAGTCCTCATGGGAGATATGGCAGTAATTAGAGATGGCAGTCAATGTGGGTGTGGTATCACAACACCCTATTTTGAAATACTAGGAAGAGCAGGTACCCGTGTATCGAAAACATGTGCAAGCTCGGCAAGTGACTTATTGGGAGGTCAAAATGGAACACATATTTAGAGGACGCGTGATTACAGAAAATGAATTGGATCATTACTTACTGCAGCTAGATGATACAATTAATGAGGACTTGTTGTTACCGCCACTGGATACAGAAATGGTTATCAGGGCCATATGGACACTGGTGGAAGAAACGGATTTTGCGGATTTTAAACAGCAGTTTATTGATAATGGACAAGCGGATTGGAAAGCTGAAGGCTTCATCCAATCCATTAAAAAAAGCTTGACCCCTACAGCCTTGCATCAAAAAATAGTTCGTGAATTAGGTGAAGATTTTTATAAATGGGTGGAGGTTGAACCAGGCATACAAGAAAGGCAACAGCCTATAGGCGTTCTTTTTCATATTGGTGCAGGAAATGTCCTTGCTCTATCGGTTCTTAGTGTCCTAGAAGGCCTACTTACAGGCAACATCAATGTCTTAAAATTACCATCTTATGAAGGTGGCATCTCATTAACGCTACTTAAGCGCTTAGTTATGATTGAGCCAAGACTAGCGCCTTATATCTATGTATTTGATATTTCATCGGAAGATGTCGGGATATTAAAAATATTAGGAAATGTTGCGGACGCTATCGTTGTATGGGGTTCAGATAAAGCAATCCATGGCATTAGGCAAATAGCACCTGGCCATCTACCCATTATCCAGTGGGGTCACCGTTTGAGCTTTGCGTATTTATCACATGGACCAAAGAATTGGTTAAAATGGCATCAGTACTTGGACAAGAACAACTTATAGAGAGCGAACATAAAGATTTTAGTATTATGATAGATACCCAACCATCTCTGAAAGCATCACCACTGTATAGAAATATATGGCTCATGCCCATGAAGCGATCAGAGCTATTATCCATACTGCGTAAACATAAAGGCCATCTTCAAACAGCCGGTTTAGCTTGTCATGAAGAGGACTATGATGACTTATCCAATTTGCTCTACAAAGCAGGCGTAAGCCGAATAACAACATTTGCTAACATGTCACAAACCTATGTTGGAGAACCTCATGATGGAAAACCCACACTCTTGCAGTATATCCGAACCGTTAGCAAAGATAAAAATTAAAGTCAAGGTATCATCAAAATGCATTGGTGAATTCTGTAAAATTGTGATATGTTTATAGGTAAGTTAGAATATGAAAAGAAGTGTTCACGACTACAGTGGTGCGAAAACAATCTTGAATTATGGAGGAAGTCCAAAATGAAATATGTGGTATTTACAATAGATTGTATATCCTCAAAAAAAATGGAGAATGTAACAGAATTTCTTGAACAAAGGGTTCTTAAATTAAACAATGACACTTTAAGGAATGGTAGTTTTTTGACAGACTTTAAAGTGCTCCTTGGTGATGAGATACAAGGTGTGATTAAGTTTGATGGTGAATTTGTTAAGAACATCCGCTATATTAGAGAAGCTTTTTATCCAATAAAAGTTAGATTAGGAATAGGCATTGGTGATATAGAAAATGAAGAAAATATAGAACAGAAAGATCCATGGAAGCTTAATGGTTCTGCCTTTCATAATGCTAGAGATTCAATTAAGTATTTGAGTAAGCATGCCCTATTTGGTAAAAGTGGATTGTCCTATCTTACGAGTGGTAGTGAAGCCTTTGATCTTCTGATCAACAATCAGATCTTACTTTATGATACGATACTTGAAAGATGGCGTGATAAGACTTATGAAGCGGTATATTTGAAAGAAAAGTATGGTAGCTTTCGTAAGTTAGATAAGATAAATGGTATTTCATCATCAGCCTATACAAAGCGTGCTAGTGTGGGAAATTGGTCTATTTTAGAAGAATTTGAGAAGAATATTAAAATTATAATTGAAGAATATAAAGACTTGATTGAATGATTTTTTTGCAAATCGCCTTTGCTGAGGAGCTTTGAAACTACTAGGACTATATGAGGAGCCAATGGACTGCTCGGTAACACCGAGGAACCAATAGACTCTTCAAATACTTAGGGGGTGTAAATCTTAAGCCGCTAAAAAATAGAGGAGACCAGTTATGAAAGTTATATTATATTTAATATTGACCCACTTCATTGCAGATTTTGTGTTACAAAGTGATAGGCTGGTGACAAGAAAGAATCGGTTTTATTTAGAGCATCAAAAGAAAATATCTATTAATAATCCTATATTGCAACATGGTATCATTGTGTTTACTGTAATGCAAATATTACATCTATTTTATAAAGAATGGTACTCAGTACTGGCAATGACAGCTTTAATAACACTGGGGCATTTACTCCTTGATCACCTTAAATTAGAATATCAAAGGAAATCAAGTCGTCATAGGTTTATTGAATTTCTAGTAGACCAGATTGCCCATTTAGGCATAATTTATTTAATAAGTAGTTGGTTTGTTATTATATATGAAAGCAAATATATTAAGATTTTTGGAAATTATGCAACATCAAGTAATCAGGGTAAATGGTGGATACCAGATATAACAACAAGTATACTAGGTATGTTGATTGTAATTATATTATTTTCATACATCTCAGGACACATTATTTCATTTATGTTAGAGAATCTAAGAGTTGTTAAATCTGAAAATGAAACAATAGATGGTCTAGTAGTTGACGCAGTAGATCACCTTGAAACAAATGTTGAAGAAAATCTGGAAAAAACCAGGCATTTGAATGAAAGGGAAATGAAAATAGGTATAAAGATTGGGATTATTGAAAGAATACTCGTGATGATCTTCGTAGTAGTAGGACAGTATGCGGCTATGGGGTTAATATTGGCGGGAAAATCATTGGCAAGGTATGAAGAACTCAAGGATAAAGCCTTTTCTGAATATTATCTATATGGCACCCTCATAAGTTTTTTATTTGGAATAGTAGGTGGCCTGATTATAAAAGTGGTAATTTTGTGATATTTGGAGCAACCACAGCAAGAGTATTTAATTCACCTAAAAAACATTATAGAATCATATAATAGAAGCGGGTGTAGACAGATATGTTTATGTTTGGCGCCTCTTTTTGTGCGCATTTTTATCATAGGTAACTTTATGGATTGGATACTTTAAGACCCCAGTCTCGTCACGGTTTGTTTACAATAATTATCATATATGGGAATAGTTATAATAATAAAATCTAAGGTATAAAATATAACATTAAATAGCTTTATTTTTAAAAATATAATTGTTATACTTGATTCAGCGCTGAATTGGAATCTGAGATTCCAACTTGTAAAATTAACATCCATTATGAAAAATGGTTATTCATATAAGAATGTTGATACCTATAAAAGAATTTAATATAATATTAAGCAACTGTAGCTTCTTAATATTATGTTTTAAATTGCGAATAGAGGTTAATCAGATGAAGAAATTTATAGATAATGGAGGACTATTATTATGAAAATTGAAGAGGGTAAAGAGCTTATTATGGAAAATGTATTGTCGTTAAGGAAGAAGATGACTCGAAAAGAAATAAACAAACAAATGATAAAAATTGAAGCATTTTGTAAAGAAATGCTAATAATGAAGAATGGAAATGTTGTAACTACTACATTTGGAGGTTCAATAGTAAATGGTGAACAAGTTTTTGATATAAAAATATTGATTCCACTCGATAGAAAGCGTGAGTTACCAAAAGAATATATATTTAAAGATGATTGAAGTGTCATAATTAGATTTTTTATGCCACCATCGCTACCTGTTCTTTGACATTTTTGAAAAGCGTTAAGAAATATCTTGCTTTTTCTTTTTTGAAACAACTAACACCTAAAATT
>NZ_JCBCDA010000078.1:0-5948 GCF_059865615.1 Petrocella sp.
GACTTAAGAGAGTTGCATTTGCATCGTAATGCAGATGGAAGAAGAACTTCGGAAAGCCGTATGAGGGAGAACCTCACGTACGGTTTGATGAGGAGGTTCTGGCAGAGGCATTGCCAAAGCCAGAACTTTACTCTACAAGTCCTCACTATGTTAATGCGTTGAAGTGTCGCATTAACAATCAAGGAAGCCTTTCCTGCCGGAACAATTTGCTTTGCAAAACGAGGCGTAGCCTCTTTGTTCTATATTAGGAAGGTTGTAAAATGGAGGTAAAAATGGCGATCAAAAAGGTAAATCTAGAATTAACCGATCGGTGCAATCTTAACTGTACCATGTGCTATAGAAAATCATGGAGCGAAGCACCACAGGACATGGAAAGCGAGGTGCTGGACAAGATATTAAACGAACTCGTAGATATGGAAACCCTGGAAGAAGTGGTTGTAGGTGGGATTGGTGAGCCTACGGTCCACCCAAGGATTAAGGAAGTGCTGAAGCGACTTAGTCAATATAGATTAATGCTCACCAGTAACGGAACATCCTTTACAGAAGATCTGATGACAGCCTTCATCGATCATGTGGACCAACTGGTTATTTCCATAGATGGTTTATCAGAAGTATTTTTTGATATTAGGGGCTTTGAGTTTCAAGTTGTCATTGACAATGTCAAGAAGTTGAATGCATTAAAAATCGCTAGAAACAGTAAAATGCCTCAGCTTGTGTTTCAAATGGTGATCTCAAAAACCAATAAACAAGATGTGTTTAAGCTCATGGACTTGGTGAGTGAACTTGGTGCCACTCAATTTATCGTATCGAATATTCTGCCTGCATCTTTAGAAGACGGGGACTTAATTCTTTATTCGGAAAATGATGCACCAGAAATGAAAGCTTTTTATCAAAGGATTCGTAGTCATGGTCTAAAAAAAGGGCTTGAAGTTCGATTGTCTGAATCGAAGCTTAAAACGGAGCGCAGATGTAGATTCATTGAAAACGATACAACCGTCATCAACGCCAAAGGTGATATCACCCCTTGTTACCGGTTTGCCCACAGTGGTACAGAAGTTGTATTTGGGAGAAGTAAGAAAATAGAAGCACATACTTTTGGCCATATCATGACGGACACACTTGAAAACATATGGGATACCGATGCTTATAAAAAATACCGTGCTATGGTATACGATAACCATTACCCTTCATGTACAGACTGTGACCTAGTGGATGGGTGTGACCTTGTAAGAGATACGACCAGTGACTGTTATGGCAATATGCCTTCCTGTGGCGATTGTCTATGGGTGCGTAATCTTGTTTATTGTCTATAGCTAGAAGGAGGATTTATGGAATTTAAAGTAAGATTGTTTGCAACACTTAGAAAAGATAGAGGCCGTGAAGTCATGGTAGAACTTCAGGAGGAACAGACAGCCAGAGCCATTATTAACCAACTTCAGATTGATGAGAAGGATGTGGCGATTCTTATGATTAACGGTCGCGACGGTCTTTTGGATACAAAGCTTGTAGAAGGCGATATTGTTTCTATTTTTCCACCTGTAGGAGGTGGCTGATATGGACCGTTATACAAAAAATAGAAATATGTTGAGTCAAGACGAGTGTGATGTATTAAAGAATAAAAGCGTATGTGTCATTGGCTGTGGTGGCCTTGGTGGCTATGTGATTGAAATGCTGGGTAGAATTGGTGTAGGGAAGATTACCGCCGTGGATGGTGATGTTTTTGATGTGAGTAATCTGAACCGGCAGCTTCTCTCGACAGAAGTGCATATTGGCTTAGGTAAAGCCATAACAGCCAAAGAGAGGATGGAAAAGGTCAACTCAGATGTAGAATTGACCCCTGTCATTGCATATTTGACCCAGGAAAATGCCCTAGACATTGTTCGAGGACATGATCTTGTAATCGATGCCCTGGATTCCATAGAGACACGCTTTGTACTTCAAAAGGCAGCTTCAGAATTGGGTATCCCTATGGTTTATGGTGCAATTGCAGGTTGGTACGGTCAGGTAAGTACGATTATGCCTGGTGATGATTTTCTGAGTAAAATCTATAGAAATCACAAGGGGAAAGGTCATGAAGTAGAACTGGGTAACCCTTCGTTTTCACCGGCACTGGTAGCATCACTACAGGTCAGTGAGGCGGTTAAGGTATTAATTGGAAGGGGTGAGCTATTAAATGGCAAGCTTCTACTTATAGATCTTTTTAACAATGATTTTGAAGTGGTTTTATTTTAAATCGAAGCATGTTCTATAGAAAAAATTTGACGATTGTGATAAAATCATCAGAAGAGAAAATATAAAATTTTGTAAAATAAAGGGTAAGATAATGGTTAGTAAATAGAGTAAAAGATGGAATGGGGGCATTTGGATGAAACGACAACTTATGGGTTACGGCGCAACATCAGATGTTTATGAGTGGCACGACCATACGGTTTTGAAGTTGTTCAAACCTCATATTGAAGATCAAATGATTGACTATGAGGGTCTGATTCATGAGATTGTCTATGACAAAGGTCTATCCATGCCAAGACTTATAGAAGAAATAGAAGTAGAAGGACGTAGAGGCTACATTTTTGAACGTATTAACGGAAAGACCATACTTTTTCATTTGACTAAAAAGATATGGAAGGCTTATTTTTACGGAAAATGTTTGGCAAGGATCCAACTTAACATCCATGAGAAAACAGCACCTCTTTTACCGGATGTTAAGGAGCACCTTAGAAGAAGCATTAATAAGGTGGTGGATCTACCTGTTGACTTGGTTGAAGCAGTGATGAAAACCATAAATGAATTACCTGATGGTGAAGCCATATGTCATATGGATTTTCATCCTCGGAACGTGTTTTATTATGAGAAAAAAGCAACGGTTATTGACTGGGTGACAGCAGCTAAGGGACATCCTGCTGCAGATGTGGCAAGAACATACATCCTTTTGAAATACGAAGATCTTCATAAAGAACAACCTAGAATCTTTATGTGGATGTTTTATATCGCCAGAAAAATATTGATATGGTCTTATTTGAAGGCGTATTACAAAGTCTCTGGTATGGACTTTGAAGCGATAAAACCTTGGCTAGGACCTATGGCCATTGCCAGAATGAGTGAACCGGTAAGTCAAGATGAGAGCGCTGCTCTATATCAAGATTTTGTTATTCTAGAGTGAAGCATAGCGTAAATAATATTAGAGATGGAGAAATACATGAGTCATAGTTATTCAACCCGTGAACTGATTGACCAAGAATCTATAGAAATATATATGCAGCCAATCATTTCCCATCACGAGGGATTTGCCATTGGTATAGAAGCCTTTGTAAAAGGTATTCATCCAATAACCAAGGAAATAATAGGACCGAATACACTTTTTGAGAAGGCTGTGGAAGAAGATTTGGATATGGAGCTTGGGTTATTGGTTATAAAAAAGACAGTTCAAGTTTTTTTTCCTATTCAGGAAAAAAACCCTGAATCCTTATTGTTTATTAACATTAATGAAAGTATGATCCATGCTTGTGAAGAAACCAATGCTCTAAAGGAAATTGTTGAGGCCTATGGCATAGTACCAAAATCTGTTGTTTTTGACATCGGTAATTATGAGAATATTTCGGTAGAACAGATTCAAGCGTTTATTAACCAACAGCGGATTTTTGGCTTTTATATCAGCATTGATGATATTGGCAAAGATTATTTTAATCTGGATAGAATCATACTTTTTAATCCCGATATTATAAAGATAAATCACCAATACTTAGCCAAGTTGAACAACCCAAGTTATTCAAAACGCATACTAAAACATATGGGTCAGATTGCACATGAGATGGGTATGGTTGTAATAGAAACAGGCATTGAAACAAAAAAAAGCCTGGCATTAGCCTTTGAGCAGGGCGCTCAATATTTCCAAGGTTACTATATCAAAGAACCGGTCAGAGTCAGTGAAGAAGACTATGTCGACTTATTTGACTTGGAGAAGGGCTTTGAACGTATTGGAAGTCATGTAAAAACTGCTACGATAGAAGACATGCGCCTTTTCATGAACAAGATTGTTATGTTTTTAGATCAACTTAAAGAAGAAAGTCATAATTGGCCACATTATTCTATGGAAAAAAATGTGAACCAGCTTTTTATTGCTTATCCCTCTATTGAAAATGGTTGGATTATCGATAAAAAAGGTATTCAAATAAGTGATGCCATGATTAACAATACGGGATTTTCTTCTAGGAACGCGGACATTTTTAAGATTCACAACAAGGGATATGATTACTCAGAGGAAGATTTGTATCGCTTTATCAGTGGTGGCAGTCTTGAGGTATGGATCACCAAGCCCTACATATCCTTATTAACCAACAGCATATGTGTGACTACGTCATCTTACATCCAAGCTATTGGAGAAGAACCTCATATATTGTGTTTGGTGTTTAATTACGAACTTTTCAAGAAAAGTCATTTATAAAATTGAGTGAAACTTAGTTTTGACCCTTTAACCAAATCTATATCTTAAAAAGAACCCAACGACAGGAATCCAAGTCGTAGCGAATCTCACAAAGCTTAATCATGGCGTTGATGGCAATCTCACAGGTGAAGCGATAGACTTTGTTGCCGGCAACCCGGTCAAGTTCAGTGGTATAGATCTGAAGGACCCGGTAGACCTGTCGTTCACCTTCGTGGGTTGTAATCTTGAACTTAACGGGATGGATACGACCGTCTTCTTCGGTCCAACTGATCATCTCGATAGGTTTTGCAATGGTTTTCATATATAACACCTCATCTATAAAATACTGGTCATGACAGGATAATCTTCCACGCCAATGCCACCGGTGATCGGTTTCAAACCGGAATGTAAAAAGCTGGCACGCTGTATGGAAGTCAGTCCATAGCGCCCTCGAATCCGGTCAACAGCCAGATCCAGAAGCCGATCTCTAGAAAAATCATAATCCTCTAGAAAAGACAATTGAACATAATCATTGGTGTGTAGGTCACTGGCTCGTAAACCCAGTTTGCGAATAGGCATACCGTCCCAAAGCTCGTCAAAAAGACGCCTAGCAACTTGGTGGATATAGCTGGTTGAATTCATAGCGACGCTAAGCTTGTATTGATGGCTCTTGTGACCAAAAGTGGCAGAGGTAATGCTCACGGCAATCAGACCGGCGCAAAAGCCTGCGGCCCTTAGGCGCATGCCTACGCTTTCGGCTAAGGACAAGAGAACCTGATAAGCGGTTGTCGCTTCAAGAACATCAAATTTAACGGTGGTCGAATTGCCCATGCCTTTAACCAAGGGATGGTTATTTTTACGAACAGGAGAAGGGTCAACGCCGTTGGCATAGCTCTGAATCAGATAGGCAAAGCTTTTGAAATGACCATAGAGCATATCCGTATCGGCCTTTGCCAATTCACCAATGGTGGTGATGCCAAGATAATAGAGCTTTTTAGAGGTCTGTCGTCCCACCATGAATAAGTCAGAAACCGGCAGGGGCCATAATTTCTCTTTCAGTTCATGAGAAAAAAGGGTATGAACAAGGTTAGGCTTCTTAAAGTCGGAAGCCATTTTTGCAAGGATCTTATTGTGAGAGACACCTATATTAACGGTAAAGCCCAGTTCATCTGAGATGGCATCTTTAATGGTGTGCGCCAGTAGGACAGGGTCTTTTTTATCAGATCCAATCTGAAGAAAGTCCACAAAACACTCATCTACACTAAACTGTTGGACAAGGGGCGAGTATCTTTGGATGATGTCGATCATGGCTTGACTGGCTTTCATGTAGAGGTTGTAGTCGGGAGGCACCACTACAAGGTTAGGACATTTCTGTCGTGCCGCCATGAGGGGTTCCCCGGTATGGATGCCATATTGCTTGGCAGGTGTTGATTTGGCAAGGACAATACCATGTCTTGATTTTTCGTTACCACCGACAACAGAGGGAATAGACCTTAAGTCCACAGCATCACCTTGTTGTAGCCGGTAA
>NZ_JCBCDA010000079.1:0-5943 GCF_059865615.1 Petrocella sp.
GACTTAAGAGAGTTGCATTTGCATCGTAATGCAGATGGAAGAAGAACTTCGGAAAGCCGTATGAGGGAGAACCTCACGTACGGTTTGATGAGGAGGTTCTGGCAGAGGCATTGCCAAAGCCAGAACTTTACTCTACAAGTCATACTCTAGCATTCAGCTTTAAAACATAGCTCATAACGAAATGAAGCTTCTTTTCTTTTATAGAAGGCTATTGACAAAAGACCAAGGTGCATGATATGATGATTTTCAGATATGAATGAACGCTCATTCGCATAGGAGATTATGAAATTGGATAAAAAAGAATTAATTCGACAAAGTGCAGCAGAAGTGTTTAGCAAAGAGGGTTATTATTCAACAACAGTAAAGATGATAGCTGCTGAAGCCAACATAGCTGTAGGCACCATATATATTTACTTTAATACAAAAGAAGAAATCCTGGACTATATATTTTCAGTTGAACATTATAAAAGGATTCAATATTTTGAAAGACTACAAGAACGTTCATTAGGGATTATAGAAGTGATCGAGTCCTTTTTAGATTTTCATTTTAATGAGCTCCATGAAAATCCAAGCATCAGTAAGGTGTTGGTTCAAGAAGATCTTTCCCCATTAATGTCAAAAGCTAAAAATATGAGAACCTATAGTTCAAAATTACCGGATATACTTGCACAGATGTTGAAAAAAGCTCAGGAAAGCGGGCAAATTGGTGATATAGATCCGCCTATCGTTGCACGCTTAATTTTCCAATTGATCAAGGGGAGTGTGTATATTAGTCAAGAAAAGAAGGAAGCCAATTGGCAAAAGGAAGTCAAAAGTCAAATTATCTCTTTAATTACTAAAGGGATACAAAACTAATTTTTTTATCCTAATATGAATGAGCGTTCATTCATATTTTAATTCATTAGCAAGTATTGGTTAAGATGTCAAAACTTATATACTGTATGTGAATTTAGTGAAACTTAGTTTTGACCCTTAACCAGCATTAGATATATAAATGAAGTTCATAAATAAAAAAAGAAAAGAGGCGTCATTCGATGAAAAATAAAAAGTATTATATGTTGATTGTATTAGTACTGATCCTTGCTGTTTTTATAAGTTTTAAAGTCATATCCGCAGGGAAAACTCCGGATGTATTAACAACACAGGAAAATCAATTAGATTTGGGGATACCAACAGAAGTGGTTATAGTCAGTAGAGATAGTATGGTAGAAGGAATATCTTATATAGGTACCCTTGAGTCTAGAAATACGGTTGTATTATCACCTAAGGTGGGCGCACAGGTCACCTTCCTTAACATAGAAGAAGGAAGTCTTGTCAAAGAAGGGGATATTGTTGCAAGACTAGATGATCGTCAATGGCTAGCAAAGATGGAAACCTTACAAAAAAAGATTGAGACTTTACAGGTGAATTATTCTTATGTACGTCAAGAAGTGGATAACTATTATATAACGAATCCTATACTCAAAAAAATTGACACCTTAGAACTAAACTTAAGTTATTTAAATGATCAAGAAAATAAGTTCAGAATGTTATTGGAACAAGGTGCTGTGGCTGAAGGAGATTACGATAAAGTTAAGCATGAAAGAGATGTGCTAAACGCTCAATTAGAAGAGTTGAAAGCTACTTTTGCAGAGGGCTATAAAAAATTAGTCAGTCAAAGAGACACATTAGCAGCGCAAATGGATGAGCTACAAGGGAATGTAAATGAGTTAGCAATCAGTATTCAAGATGCTACAATCATTGCAAGTCGTGCAGGAAAAGTGAGAATGCTTTACTATGATATCGGCGATATGGCACTTGTTGGTAAACCATTTGCTATCATTGATGATACAGAGAACTTAACGGTAAAAGTTAATATTTCCGAACAAGACTTAAATAAGATTGAAATTGGAACGAAAGCGTTGCTCAACATAACAGGTATAAGTGAAAAAAGAGAAACAAGCATTGCCAGAATCATGCCAAGGTTAAATGGAAATACGAGAGTAGGCGAAGTTCAAATGGATCTAACCGCTTTGGACCTAGGTAATATTGTTGTTGGCACCAGTGTCCAGGTGGAATTTGTCGTTCAAGAGATTCAAGATGAAATCATTATATCAAAACGAGCCATAAAGTCTTTAAAAGACAAAGAATTTGTATATATCATTGAAAATAATAGGGCAAGAGAACAAGAAATAACTAAGGGGCTGCTTGTAGGGGATAAAGTGCAAGTGCTAGAGGGGCTGATAACAGGTGAAGTTATTGCCATGAATAATCTGACAAAATTATATGACGGTGCCAAGGTACATGTACTAAAAGGAGAGGATATTTAATGAATATTGGAGAATTTTCTATTAGAAACAAATACTTTGTTTTGGCCTTTGCCATAGGTATTCTTTTACTAGGTCTTTATGCTAAAACCACATTAAAAACTCAGTTAGCACCGGATACCAATGCACCTATGACGACGGTTATCGTTCAATATCCAGGTGCATCCGCACAAGATGTTGTTAAAGATATCGTTGAGCCTATGGAGAATGCTTTTGGAACCCTAGAAGGTATAGCCAAAATCAAATCTACGAGTCAAGATAATGTTGCTTCCATTAAGTTAGAGTTTAACTACGGAATCGATATAGATCAAGCAGCGATTGATGTTCAAAATATGATTAATAGAATAAAGGCTAATTTGCCATCTAATATGGTAGAGCCAAAAGTACTGAAGTTTAGTACGGCGGACAAGCCGGTTGTAACCATTAGCCTTAGTAGTGAATCCGTTGATTTGAAAGATATCAGACAGTTGGCAGAAGATGAAATTGCATTTGACTTTCAACTGGTTGAAGGTGTTGCCTCTATTAATTTATTTGGAGGTAATATCAGTGAAGTACAAGTTAAGTTGGACCAGAATAAACTGAATGCATACGGTATAACGATAGATCAAGTGGCAAACACCTTACAGTTAAATAATATAAAAGCACCTGGCGGAAAACTCATTGAAAACAACAAAGAAATTCTAATCCGGGTTGAAGAAAGTTATCAAAGCTTAGAGGACATTAAAAAGATACGGATACCCTTAGCAGATGGGAATACAATATTTTTAGAAGATATTTCTAATGTTGAAATGTCTATTGAAGCCCTTGAAAGTTCATATAAATACAATGGTAAAGAAGCGATTGCAGTTATGATCACCAAAAAAAGTGATGCCAATACAGTAGAAGTCGTAGAAAATTTAAAAATAGAATTAAATATTTTAGAGGGAAAATATGCCTTTATAGACTTTGAATTGGCTCAAGATGATTCAATTTTTACATCTCAGATGGTGGATAACATGACAGCAAGTGTGCTTGTTGCTCTATTTTTCACAATGATTATTATCCTTTTATTTATTACAAATGTAAGCCAAGCTATGGTAATTTCCATTTCCATGCCCCTGGTCTTCATGTCCACAATGGGTCTGATGAAACTATTTGACATGAAACTGGATATGGTGACACTTTCAGCACTAATACTGAGTATCGGTTTTGTCGTAGATGGGGCCATTGTTGTTGTTGAAAACATCATGACGCATCACCACAAACTGGGAAAGGATATTGTTACAGCGGCAATTGATGGGACGAGGGAAATCACTATGCCAAGCATAGCGGGTGCAACAACAACATTAATTGTTCTCATTCCACTCTTATTTATTCAAGGATTTGTTGGAGAGATGTTTAGACCCTTAGCAACAACTGTTATATTTGCAATATCATCCTCGATTCTAATCGCGCTCATTATAATACCTTTATTTACCGTTCTATTAAATAAATTCAAGTTTAGAAAAACAGAACAACTGCTTAGTATCGTTACAGAGCCTTTTAATAAAATGATGGATGGCTTATTACGTTTTTATATGATTATCCTAAGATTCTCGCTTAAGTATAAAGTCATTATGTATGGTGCCATCATCATTGCAATTATTCTTAGTGCAACCTTTATTGTTAGAAATGGCGTTGAAATGTTACCAAAATTTGATGGCGGAGTTAGTTATGTCTCTATTGAAATGGAACCGGGAACTGTTCTTGAAGATACAATTGAAGCCGTAAGAAATATTGAAAAGATTATAAGCCATGAAGTTAACGTTATAGGTTATGACACCCAAATAGGTTATGAAAAAGACAGCAATATGATCAGTGATTTTGGGATTATGGGAAGCAACCAAGCCAGTATGACCATTAATCTAAATACGAGAAAGGAAAGAGAAGAGACAATCTGGGATTTCCAAGAAAGACTAAGATTAGAGATAGAGAAGATTCCGGATATCAAAAGATTTGTTGTAAAAGAAAAAGGTGGAACAGCCAGCAGCAGTTCAACGGCACCGATCGATATAAGAATCAGTGGACCGGACCAAAGACTGCTTTATGAGATTGCAGAAGATTTAGAAGTGAAAATCAAAGAAGTCGAAGGCACAACCAATATATATAAGAGTTTTAACATGGATAACTTGCAAGTGAATATAAGTATGCATGATGGACGTATTCAAGAGTTGGGGCTATCCAATGCTGTTGTTGCAAAACAGATTTATAATGCAATTGAAGGTATTAATGCCACAAGTATGGATTTAGAAGAAAGTAATAATGTGAATATAGCAGTTGAATATATGGAAAGATACACACAATCTATTGACGACTTGTTGAATGTTTATATTCAAACCCCCATGGGTATCAAAGTGCCTTTAAGAGAGTTAGCTTCTGTAGATATAGGACAAAGAGCTAATTTGATCACAAAAGAAGACTTGGAATACACCATTGATATTTTAGGTTATACCACGACAAGAGCTTTTAGTCATATTACAAAAGATATAGAGAATATTTTTGCGACATATCCATTACCAAGCGGCTACACTCTTGGACTTACAGGTGACAACGAAGAGATGGGTGATTCAATGAAGGACATGCTTCTCTTATTGGGCTTGGCGGTTGTGTTCATTTATCTTGTTTTGGTCCCACAGTTTAAGTCATTTATCCATCCTATTACAATTATGGCTTCTATACCACTGGTTATTATTGGAATTGCACCGGCCCTTGGACTCACAGGAAAGTTTGTTTCTATGCCCGTTCTTTTAGGTTTTATTTTATTGGCCGGTACGGTTGTTAACAATGCAATATTAGTGATTAATCAAGCTATAGAAAATCAGAAAGCAGGTGTTGAGCTGAATGTTGCCGTGGTCCAAGCCGTCGAAGCAAGATATAGACCGATTATGATGACAGCACTTTCAGATGTTGTAGGTATGATGCCCTTAGCTCTTCAGCTTGCTCTAGGATCAGAAAGATTCTCACCATTGGCCATTACGGTTATTGGTGGTATGCTGGCAGCAACATTTTTAACCATGATTGTTATACCGGTTATATATGCAACGTTTGAAGGTGTGAAGTTTAAAATGAAGTTCAATGAAGTTAATGTGGAAAAAGTTTTGTTATAATGAGGTCCCATGAAAACCCTTCCACAGTGTATATGACTACTAGATGTGAACCTAGTTTAGTCAAGAGGAATATTTTCAAGAACCTTAAGCTTTTAGAAGTAGTAAGCGTTCATTTTTCGCCTGATCGTCCGAAGGGAAAGACCAGAAAAATGAATACTTACTGCTTCAGTACAATTAGAAGAAAAAAATGAATCCCAAGATTTGGCTGTACTCACAATTTCATATTCGAGTATAGTAATGGAGAAGCATATTTAATAACAGGTTATAAGCTCTTGTATCACAAAGTGTGTAAAAAGGGCTAAAACCACCATATGTAGTGTCTAAAAAAGTAATTAGAAAAAGCAAGGAAAGAGAAAGGAAAAAAGATAAATAAAAGTGTTGACTTCTAAGGTGGCGGATGATATAATTCTCTCTGTTGCCCCAAGAGGTAACGAAGTAGAAGCAACAAGGAAAGCCTTAGAAACACGGGGCTGTAAAAGACCTGAACATTGAAAACTGAACAGTAAACCAAC
>NZ_JCBCDA010000042.1:0-14627 GCF_059865615.1 Petrocella sp.
CATCCGGCGTATTCACATTCGTCATCACAGGTGCGGGACTTGTCGCAGTACCGTCACCAGGTAGTATTTTTGCACTTTCAGCCATGGCACCAAGAGGCGGATTGATACCGGTACTAGCAGGTGTTGTTGTATCCACAGCAGCAACCTTCCTTGTTAGTGCAGTTCTAATTAACAAAAAAGGTGAGCAAGAAGATGCTTTGACCAAAGCAAAAGAAAACGTTAGTCAAATGAAAAACAGCAGTAAAACAAGTATGGTCAATAAGATTGATGAAGATTTAGACTTGTCACAAGTAAAAACTATTGCAGTTGCATGTGATGCCGGAATGGGGTCAAGTGCCATGGGTGCAAGTAAACTTAAAGCAGCGTTAAAAGATGCCAAAGTGAATTTGGAAGTCATCAACTGTTCGATTGATCAACTAGATGAACAAAGTGATCTTGTCATCACCCATGAAAAACTGACCAAACGAGCAAGCGGTGTTCTTCCAGGTGCTATTCACATATCCATATCAGATTTTATTAATACGGATATCTATGATCGCTTAGCAGAAAGACTTGCAGTACTTCAATCATCATCTGAAGAATCTACTGATAGTGAAGATATGTATCAACCTTTGAAAAGGAAAAATATACGTATAGGTATGCCTTCAAGCTCAAAGGAAGAGGCTATACGAATGGCCGGACAGATTCTCTTTGAGGGCGGCTATGTCGAAGAAGGATACATAGACGCTATGGTCCAACGTGACAGTGAGCTCTCAACCTACATTGGTAATGGCACAGCGATACCTCATGGTGTTAGCGATGCCAAGAAAAAAATCATTAAAACAGGTATCAGCATACTACAATTTCCGGAAGGCGTTGATTTTAGCGGTAATACAGTATATTTAGTCGTTGGGATTGCAGGTGTAGGTAATGAACATCTTATGATTCTATCTAATCTTGCAGAGATCGTTGAAGATGAGGAGAAAATCAAGCAACTCAGTCAAACTACAGATATAGATTATATATATAAGCAATTTACCAATTAGGTTTGATTTTCAAACCGCAATTAGGTTTGACCTTCTAACCCAAGTGGTGATTGGTAATCTGACAATAAAAGTGAGGTAGCCCATGATTTATACAGTAACTTTAAATCCTGCCATTGATAAGACTTTGAAAATTGATGATTTTAAAGTAGATCAAGTTAACCGAGTAAAAGACTATAGAGAAGACGCAGGTGGCAAAGGTATCAATGTAACGAAGATGATACATAAATTAAAAGGTGATAGCATAGCGGTTATGATTACCGGTGGTGATACTGGACATCGATTGACCAGCTTGCTGGATGATGAAGGTATCAGCTATAAAGCTATAAAAACACCCGGAGAAACCCGCATTAATGTAAAAGTGGTGGATCACAATAACCATACTTTTACAGATATAAATGAAAAAGGGCCAATTGTAGATAGCAAAACACTAGAGACACTCGATGCCTATCTCATCAATCATTTATCGGAAAAAGATATTTTGGTTTTGGCAGGCAGTTTACCACAAGGTGTTCCTAAGGACATCTATAAGCATTGGTGTGATCTTGGCAAGGAAAAAGGTGCTAAAGTCATTTTAGATGCAGATCGTGATGTACTTGAGTTGGGTATCAAAGGTTTGCCTTGGATCATAAAACCGAATCAAAATGAGTTAGAAATGTATTTTGGAAAGAAGTTTGATAATGACCAAGAAATGATCTTAAAAGCTCACGAATTGCTAGATATGGGCATCTATGCTGTGGTTATTTCACAAGGTGAAAAAGGTTGTCTTGTGGTTAGTAAGGATGGAACAGGTAAGATAGATGCTTTAAAGCTAAAGGTTGTTAGTACAGTAGGTGCAGGAGATTCTATGGTAGCAGGTATTGCTTTTGGCATAGATGAGGTCATTAAAAAAAATGAAACACTAGATTTTGCAAGATTTATGGACATCATGAGACTTGGTGTTGCATCCAGTAGTGCATCGATTGAAGAAGAAGGAACCCATATGGGCAGTTTAAAAAGAGTGAATGAGCTGTACCAAGAGATTACTGTCAATATGGTTAAAGTGTCAAAACTATATAGTTGAACTTTTACATGCAATATATAGTTATGAGTGTATCAACGTAACCTATATGTTGTAAGTGAATTAGAGAAACTTAGTTTTGATACTTTAACCAAGTATAATGATGGAAAACAAGACTAAATAGGAGTGAGAATATGAAAACAGAAGCAGTAAGATTATATGATGTCAACACATTAAAACTAGAAATATTTGAGTTACCGGCTATTAAAAAAGACGAGATTTTAGTAAAAGTCGTTACGGATAGTGTATGTATGTCCACATACAAAGCCGTTATACAAGGAAGCAAGCACAAGCGTGTTCCTGAGAATATCGCAACAAACCCAACAATCATGGGTCACGAATTCTCAGGTGTTATTGTTGAAGTTGGGGAAGAATGGCAAGATCAATTTACACCCGGAGAAAAATTTGCCATACAACCGGCATTAAATTATAAAGGCAGCCCTTATGCACCCGGATATTCTTTTGAATTTTTTGGTGGATCAGCGACCTATTGTATTATTCCAAGAGAAGTCATGGAACTTGGCTTTCTTCTAAAATATGAAGGAGAAGCTTTTTACGAAGCTTCCTTATCAGAACCGATGTCATGTGTCATTGGTGGCTTCCACGCCAACTATCACACAAAGACGGGTGAATACAAGCATTATATGGGCATCATAGAAAAGGGTAAAATGGCCTTATTAGCCGGTGCAGGTCCTATGGGCCTGGGCGCTATTGATTATGCGCTGCATTGTGACAGAAAGCCCTCTTTATTGGTTGTAACGGATATTGATGAAGCTAGATTGGATCGTGCAAGATCCCTATTCACACAAGAAGAAGCAGTAAAACAAGGGGTAGAGCTACATTTTATCAATACCATGAAAGAAGCAGATTCAGTTAAGACTTTAATGGACCTAAGTGGTGGTGATGGCTATGATGATGTATTTGTTTATGCACCTGTAAGACCGGTTATCGAAGAAGGGGATAGAATACTCGGTAAAGATGGTTGTATGAACTTTTTTGCCGGACCTTCAGACACAACCTTTAACGCGAATATTAATTTCTACAATGTACATTATACCCCTACTCATATCATGGGTTCAACCGGTGGTAATGCTGACGATATGATTGAATCATTAAATATGTCATCTAAGAAGTTAATTAATCCCGCTGTTATGCTGACCCATATTGGCGGTATCAATTGTGTCATCGATACCATATTGGATTTACCAAACATTCCGGGAGGCAAGAAGATGATTTATAACGAAATCGATATGCCCCTTACAGCTATAGATGATTTTGAAAAACTCGGTGAAAAGGATGCACTCTTTAAAGGCTTAGCAGAATGTGTTAAGAAGTACAATGGCTTATGGAATGCTGAAGCTGAAAAATACTTATTAGAGAATGGAAAAAGGAGAGATTAAGATGGTTAAGAAAGATTTTGTATTAGAATCAGAAGAAGGTTTACACGCAAGACCGGCAAGTATGCTGGCGAAAGTTGCTATGAAGTTCACTTGTGACATTAAACTCATGAAATCCGGTAAATCTGACAAAGTATTTCAACCTAAAAGCATATTATCCTTAATGAGTGTTGGTGCTGCAAAAGGTGAACGACTCACCTTTGTAGCTGAAGGTGATGATGAAGTGCAAGCGATGGAAAGTATTTCTCAACTGTTCGCTTCTAATTTCCAAGGGTAGGTGGTGGTATGCATACCATCATAGGCATACCCATAGCCAAAGGTATTGCCCATGGCCCTGTAAGAATCATACATGATACCTCTATGGAAGCTGTAGAGCGTTTAGGTTGCAATGCCGATGAAGAAATACAAATATTTCATGATGCACGTAATAAAGCCATAGGTGAGATTGAAACCATTCGGTTAAACACGATGAAAAATATTGGTGCGAAGGAAAGCAAGATATTTGAAGCACACCAAAGCATATTAGAAGATCCGGAATTGATAAGCCAGGTAGAGGTGTATATACTGGATAAAAGGTGTTGTGCAGAATGGGCCTTAAGTCTTGTGGGTAATAGATTTCGAGATGTTTTCGAGTCTATGGACAACGCTTATATGAAGGAAAGAGCCATTGATATCAAAGACATCACGTGTCGCGTCGTCAATCTCATTATGGGCCATTATAGCGATGTTGGATCAATCAACGAACCCTATGTATTGGTCGCTCATGATCTGACACCATCACAAACATCCACTCTTGAGACCAAATATGTTAAAGGGATTATAACGGAAGTGGGTGGAAAAACAGCTCATTCAGCCATAATAGCAACACTACTTAAGATTCCCTATGTGGTGATAGAAAAAGGAACCACCTTATTAAAAGATGGTGATGAGGTTGTTTTTGATGGTCGAGAAGGCAGCGTCATCGTAGATCCGGATCAGACCTGTCTAGATGCTTTCTACGTTAAAGAAAAACAACTGGTTCAAGAAGAAGAAAAATATGCCAGCCTTAGAGGCAAGGTATGTAAAACCCAAGATAACATGGAAGTAGAACTGATTGCAAACATCAGTCAGATTAAAGATCTTGATTTTATTGTCAAAAGTGATGCTAAAAGCGTTGGTCTCTTTAGAACCGAATTTATTTTTATGGATCAAGAGAGGTTACCAACAGAAGATGAGCAATACGAGATCTATAAAAAAATAACCACAGCTATGTCAGAAGGGTATGTTACCATTCGTACCTTGGACATTGGCGGTGACAAAGAAAGTCCACTGTTTGATATTCCAAAGGAAGACAATCCATTTTTAGGTTATCGTGGCATTCGTTTATGTCTTGAGGAAGTCGAGATTTTTAAGACACAGCTTAGAGCTATACTTAGAGCCAGTGCCCATGGTCAAATCAATATTATGTTTCCTATGATTGCCAGTCTGACTGAGATTAGAAAGGCAAAAGATATTCTAAAAATATGTAAAAAGGAACTTGAAGTGGTGGATGTAGCCTATGATCCAAATATTGAAGTTGGTATTATGATAGAAACCCCAGCTGCGGTTGTCATGGCAGATCTATTTGCAAAAGAAGTGGATTTTTTTTCTATTGGAACCAACGACCTGATTCAGTACACCATGGCAGTTGACCGCTCCAACTTGAAAATATCAGCATTATACTCCCAATATGATCCTGCTGTACTTAGAAGTATGAAAGTGATAGCAGAAGCAGCAAAAAAGGAAAATATTTCAGTCAGCATATGCGGTGAAGCCGCTGCAGATATAAAGCTATTACCCTACTGGTTAGGTATTGGTATTAGTAAGCTGAGTATGTCAGTAGCCCTTATTCCTGAAGTTAAGTGGACCATTTCCCAGATGACATCCACTCAAGGAATAGAGGTTGCAAAAGCCCTTAACAAAGCAGGCGATGTGCGAGAAGTCTTAGAAGGCTTAGAATTGACTGCTTTGTAATGTAACACATCATCCTCCCTATACAAAAAAGACGGCAGCCACCAAGTCCATAATACTTGCTGGCTGCCGTCTTTTTAATTGAATTATATAGTGGTTAAGGCGTCAAAACTATATAGTTGAACTTTTACATACCATATATAGTTACAAATGCATCAACGTAATCTATATATGGTATGTGAATTTAGTGAAACTTAGTTTTGACCCTTTAACCATAGTATGAATGCTTGTATTTACAGAGTTGTCTCCAAGGGAAGTTTGGCAGGTGTTGATTTGTCAAAAACATATAAACCGACAAATATAAGCATCATTAGAGTTGCAACAATAATGGCACTCATACCGGCAAGGACACCAAAACCATCTGCAAGGGCACCGGTTATAATTGGCATAATAATGGCGCCAATACCACTGATCATTAAGAGGACGCCCATGGACATAGGATAGGTTTTGATGATACTACCTAGTGTCGATACAGTGGTAGGGTAGATGCCAGCCATGGAAAAACCAAGACCCATGATTGCCAGAGTAATGGTGGTGGTATTCCTTGTTGAGAGTAATAACAAATAAAACATAACAGTGCCGACACTTAAAACAGTTAAAGTTATCTTTTTTGAAATACGATCACCTATAAAAGCTGTTGTTAGTCTTCCGGCTAAAATAACCACCCATAATAAAGAGGCAAGAATCTGCGCATATTGTATTGACATAATGCCTGAATCAATGAAGTATTTTACCATCCAACCATTGATGGTCGCTTCAGCACAAAGATAGAAAAACAAAATACCGGCGCCAATTAGAAACCGTCGATCTTGAATAAAAATATAGGACTTGTCGGTTTTTTGCTTGATTCGGGATGACGCGTCCATATCCATTCTAGAAAAAAGTATCATGGATATGATGGCGAGGATGATAATGACAATAGCCGACAATTTCCATCCAAAGTCACCGGTAAGTTTAGTTGAGAATATAACAAGGAAAGGTGCCAACAATGCTCCAACAGCAAAAATACTATGTAACACATTTAAGGCTGCTGAACTGCTGTTTGAGATTTCGTTGACCATGGTATTGTTAAAATTAGAAATACTGCCACGGCTTAATCCGGTAAAAAGAAAACCTAGAATAAGAAGTACCGGATTGCCAGTTAGAATCATAATCAAAAAACCCATGACGACAAAGCAACACATAAATATGACAGCTTTTTTTCTACCTAAATATAAGGGAAGAACGCCGGCAATAAAACCGGCAATAAGATTACCAACTTGATGGGCAGATATGAGACCACCACTTATAGTATTGTTGAGGTTATAGGCATTGCTGATAAGTGGTAATAAAGAGCCAAGAATCATGCCGTATAAACCATTAACAGCAAAGACAAAAAAACAGCAAAGCAATATATATTTATTACGCGGATCCAGTTGTGCATAAAAGGATGGTTTTGTCATTTGTGTTTCCTCCAAGAGTATAGACTATCTTTTTTTGGGATATCTAGCCAATTATAGCATAAAAAAAAATATCACAGATGCATTATGAGGAAGTAATGTCAAAAAATGCACACTTTATCAAAAAATGATTATTGTTTAGTAAAGGAATGGACGATAGGATGAAGAGTAAACATGAGTTGCTATGTAATGATTTATGAGACTAAGATTGACCATCTTATTGATAAAAAGTATACTTAAGAAATGACGCAATGTCAAAACAATCTATCACTCCTGAAAGGAAAAACGCTATGAAAAGACTTAAAGATTTCTGGCTGCACTTGTCAATAAAAGTAAAGCTCCTATTGTACTTTTTTATTGTTATTGCAATTATAAGTCTTTTTAATTTGTATTTAAATAATAATAATTATAAAATTGTGGATCAGTTTAAAGATACTATGAACAATTATTATGGCATTAATAGTTTGTTGGTCATGACAAGTGAAAATAAGACATTGGTATCAAGATATTTGCGAGAGCTTGACCTAGAAGATAAAGAAAACTATACAAGAAAAAAAGTAGATCTAATGGGAAAAGTGGAAGAGCTTGAAGTGGAACTGACGTCTACCGATGCCTACTTTATCATCGTTGCCATACGCAATGCTTCTGAAGCAATGTATGAGAACTGGGATAAGGCAGTAGAAGAAAGAGAAGAGAATATACCCACTTACTTTAATGCTTTTTATGAAGGTGAACATATTGAAGTTTATGTCATATCCTACATAGAAGAGCTGTTATATTTAAGCTTAGGAGAAGGTAATGAACTATATACTAAGCTTGCCGAAGAAGCGGTAGTTATGGGAAGAATTTCTATTTTTCTAATTGCCATCAGTGCTATTTTTACGATGTTTATCGTCTTGTTCTTTGTCAATTCTTTTATTAATCCAATTAAAAACTTGGCATCTAATTCCATGAAAATGGCTTCAGGAGACCTTGATGTTGAGCCGATGGCCATTATTTCAAAAGATGAAGTCGGAACCCTATCAGATGCCTTTAATATAATGAGTCATAATATCAGACAGTATGTGGATGACTTAAAAGAAAAGGTGGTCATAGAAAAGCGACTTCATGAAGAAGAACTAGAAGTTGTTCGTATGGAACAGCTGCTAAGAGAGTCTCAATTTGAAGCACTTCAATCCCAGATCAATCCCCATTTCTTATTTAATACTTTAAATACCATATCTAGAACGGCTATGTTTGAAGGAGCAGAAGATACAACCAAACTCATTCAAGCCCTGTCTAATCTATTTCGATATAAACTTAAGAATCAGTCTACTGTTATAAATCTTCAGGAAGAATTATGGATTGCTGAGGAATACATTTACTTGCAAAAATTTAGATTCAAGGAGCGTTTGACCTATGAAATCGTTGCAGACCAAGGAACTAAGTCGGTGAGTGTACCAATATTTATATTACAGCCTATTATTGAAAATACCATTATACATGGTATTGAACCTAAGGTTGAAGGCGGTAAGATACGTATTAAGATTAAAAGCCTTCAAATAGATAATAAGGAATGGATTATTCTACGTATCACTGATACAGGTGTGGGCATGACACCAAGGCGTTTGAGGGAAGTGCTTAGTTTTACTGAAATGAAACACCATAGTATCGGCATTAGCAATGTATATCATCGCTTCAAGATTATGTACCAACATAAAGGATCCTTTAGAATGATGAGTAAAAAAGGTGCAGGCACCTGTGTAGAATTCAAGTTTGAAAGGAATGATTTAGATGGAAAAATATAAAATATTAATTGTTGATGATGAATCCATTGAAAGAGATGCTATACAATTTATATTAAATAAAGAATTAAATGAAAATCTTGAATTCTATGAAGCAGCCAATGGTCAGGAAGCCATATCAAGTGCGGCCTTAAATAGTCCTAATATTATTATGATGGATATACAGATGCCGGGACTTAATGGTATTGAAGCTGTCAAAGTTTTAAAGAAAATACTGGCAGATAGTAAAGTGGTTTTTCTGACAGCCTATGACCAGTTTGATTATGCTCACGAGGCCATTAAATTAGGTGTTGAGGATTTTATTGTAAAACCCGCATCAAATGAGCGTTTAGTAGAGGTAATAAGTAGAGCGATTAAAACCCTAAAAGATGAAAAACAACAGGCAATAACAAAAGAAATGATGGCATCTAAATTAGAACAAGTTTCCAAATATCTAGAAAATGAATTTTTATCATCGGTCATAAATGGTGATATTGAAAATGAACAAGGTAAAGAATACTTAGACTTTAATGGCATCAAATTTGAATGTGGCATGGGTATAGTGGTACGTGCCAATGCGGATGAGGCAATGGTTTTATCTGGATTTAGACTGCAAGTTATGAGAAGACGCTTATTAGATGCCATCGATACAAGAATCAATAAGATTGTAAGACAAAAATACTCAACAATAATCAAAGATTACATCTATATATTTATAATGGGTGAGCGTCAAAATGAATTACTGCAAATCCAAGAAAAAATAAGAAAAATTCTTAATGAAGTCGGAAGTTTATTTGCCTTAGAGCATCAGTTATACTCGGATTTTGGTATCGGTGACATCTGTAATAAACTAGATTGCCTTTGGAAATCATTTTCTACAGCTAAAGCTAACTGTAACAAACGCATACCTACGAGGGATTCGAGAAATGAGCAAGATCTTCAAGCTCTGGTAAAAAGCTTAAAAGACAAGGATGAAGTTGCTTTTAATAAATATATTGATTTATTATTTGAAGACATATCTTCTGGATCAGAAGATTTGGATATGATTCGTATTAAGCTTTATGAACACTTTGTTTTAATAAGAGAACGGGTATCAGATAATATTTATGAATCAGACCTTTATACTTTTGATTTGTTTAATCAAACCATGAAAATAAGCAATCATCATGAGGCCAAATGTCTTCTAAGAGACTTTTGTAATCAATATATGGAGAAATTGGACAAGCAAAAATCAGATAAAACGTCGATTATTCTAGACAAACTCATTGTATATATTAATTTACATTATGCGGAAAATATAACATTAGATCAGCTTTCTTCAATTTGTGACCTAAGCCCAAGCTATATTAGTAAGGTGTTTAAGAAGCATCTGAATACGAACTTTATTGATTATGTTAGCTCGGTCAGAATTATAGTGGCAAAACGACTTCTTAAAAATTCATTGCTGTCCATCAAGGAAATCGGTTATGAGATTGGCTATGTTGACTCTAATTACTTTACAAGAGTATTTAAGAAATATGAGGGGATAACCCCCTCGGACTATCGCAACAAGTGGTATAACACAAGTATGCCAAAAAAGGATGGTGATGAAGTTGAAGCAGATAAGTAGAATATGGATTTCAATAATTATGACATTTATTCTAACCACAGGTTGTAGTGGTCAAGGGGCAACTTTTGTCAAACAACCGGAAGTCATCTATTTTAGATTAGCTGAAATCCATCCGTCCGATCATCCGACAACAAAGGCAGATAAAGAATTTGCACGTCTTGTTGAAGAGCGTACAAAAGGTCGTATTATCATCAAAGTATATGATTCGGAGCAGTTGGGACCTGAGAAAGCGGTTTTAGAACAAGTTCGATTTGGTGCTATAGATTTCACAAGATTAAGTATGGGTCAAGTGGCGGAGATCTCACCTCAGCTTAATGTACTTCAGCTCCCATATATTTATCGTGATAGTGATCATATGTGGCAAGTGCTTAATAGCGATATAGGAGACTTTTTTCTAGAGAGTATAGAAGATAAGAGTTTGATTGGACTAGCCTGGTATGATGGTGGTGCCCGTAGTTTTTATAACAGTGTCAGGGAAGTTAAGACTCTATCTGATCTAGAAGGATTAAAGTTTCGAGTTATGGAAAGTCAATTGATGGTGGAAATGGCAAGGGCATTAGGCACTTCAGTGATACCCATGGCCTATGGTGAGGTATATAGTTCAATTCAGACGGGTGTTATTGATGGTGCTGAGAATAACTTTCCTAGTTATGAGACATCTCTACACTATGAAGTTGCCAAGTATTTTACCATAGATGAACATGTACGCGTACCGGAAATGTTGATTGCAAGCAAAAAAATCTTAGATCGAATCACAGAAGATGATTTAGCAATCATTATGGCTTGTGCCAAAGAATCTGAAATCTACCAAAGAGATAAATGGCGTATTGAAGAAAAAGAATCGGAGAAAAAGCTTATAGAGTTAGGTTCAATCATAACAGAAATAGAAGATAGAGAAGCTTTTGTAGAGGCGGTTCGTCCATTATATGATAGATATGCCAACAACTACTTGGAAATTGTCAAACGGATTCAAGAGATGGAATAAAGAACAAAATCATGCTATTTGTTCAAAAATGTCATGGATTTAGTGAGAAGGATTCTTAATAACATACGATGACGCAAGATTATGATAATAATAACAAGATTATGAATTGTTGAAGGCATTGCCCCCCTGTATGATGAACATGTAGTCGTTACATAAACCAACCAATCACAAGGGGGTAACACCAATGATTAAGAAGATACTTAGTATTATGATGATCGTAGCTATGATGGCAGTACTTGCAGTCGGATGTGCGAAAACAGAGGAACCAGCAGCTACGTCTGTAGAAACACCATCAGAAACACCTGCAGAAGCACCAGCACCGGTTGAAGCAATTATATTAAAGCTTGCAGAAACACACCCAGCAGATTATCCAACTACTTTGGGTGATTATGAGTTTGCGCGTCTTGTAGAAGAAAAAACAGAAGGCCGTGTTAAGATTGAAGTATTCCCAGCAGCTCAACTTGGTGAAGAAAAAGACGTTATTGAACAAGTACAGATTGGTGCCATTGATCTAACTAGAACAAGTATTGCGCCACTAACTGAGTTTTCACCATCACTTAACGTATTACAATTGCCATATATTTATCGTGATGCAGACCATATGTGGAGTGTTCTTAATAGTGAAATTGGGAAAAATTTTTTAAAGAGTGTTGAATCAGCAAATTTTGTAGGCCTTGGTTGGTTTGATCCGGGTCAAAGAAACTTCTACAATTCTCAAAAAGAAATCAAATCCTTAGAAGATTTAAAAGGACTTAAATTTAGAGTTATGCAAAGTGAACTTATGATGGACATGGTAGCAGCACTTGGTGCATCTCCAACGCCACTTCCATATGGTGAAGTATACAGTGCAATTCAAACAGGCATTATCGATGGTGCAGAAAACAACTGGCCAAGTTATGATACTTCCTCACACTATGAGGTAGCAAAATATTACACCATTGATGGTCATGTAAGGGTTCCAGAAATAATTATCGCAAGTAGCATAGCAATGCAAAAGATATCAGCTGAAGATCTTGCAATTATGAAAGAAGCTGCCAAAGAAGCTCAAGCCTTCCAAATTGAAAAATGGAATGCAAAAGAAGTTGAGTCAAGAGAAAAAGTTGAAGCGGCAGGCAGTATCATTACAGAATTAACACCGGAAGCCAAAGCAGAATTTGCAGCAGCGATGGAACCTGTATATGAAAAATACGCAGCTGAATACACAGATCTTATTAAACAAGTTCAAGCAGTTAAGTAGCCATAATTGTTATACCTTAACCATATAATGGATAGAGGGCCGGATGGAAATCCGGCTTTCTATAATAAAACAGTACAACAAACATGAATCGTGTTGATGAACAGCACTATATATTAATACCGTTATGAATCAAGTGAAAGGAGTACTACCCATGAATCAGATAAGAAAAATTGTTGATCAACTGCATAAAGTTATGGTTGTCTTAGGGCAAATCATGTTGGTACTGATAACAATCCTAACCTGTATTCAAGTTTTTTCCAGATATGTTCTTAATTTTAGTCTGAGGTGGTCAGAAGAAGTACCATTGATTATGATGGTGTGGTTTGGTTTTATTGCTTTAGCACTAGGTGTCAAGAAAAAGCTTCATATCAGTATTGAATTTTTCTTTAGAATGTTCCCTAAACCTGTTCAAAAAGTAATACTAAAATTTGTTGACCTATGTATTTTAGTATTTGGTCTTATTATGGTGGTCTATGGATGGCAGTTAGCAATGATCATGATGGCTTCGACGATGCCGGCGACTAAAATGCCAACAGGTTACCTTTATATCATCGTTCCAATATCAGGTGTGTTTGTTATTTTTGATAGCCTAATGGCACTACTAGGTTTAATTGAGAACGAAGAAGAACGTCAAGATGATGAAGTTATAGAGTCCTTAAAAAGTTTATCGTTAGGAGGTAAGAACTAATGCCAGTTGCAAGTACAGCAATCGCCATATTATTAATCTCATTTTTTGTTCTACTAATACTAAAAGTACCGGTAACCTTCTCATTAGCCCTATCTTCTGTTGTTACGGCTGTTTATTATCAAGTGCCACTAATGACCATTATTTTAAAAATGGTAAAAGGTATTGAGTCCAGTTCCCTCATGGCTATTCCTTTTTTCATAGTAGCAGGTGAAATCATGGGTGCCGGAGGCATATCTAGGCGACTTATTGAACTGGCCAATGTTATGGTTGGACGTGTAAGAGGCGGTATGGCACAAGTGAATATACTAGCCAGTATGTTTTTTGGTGGAATATCCGGTTCAGCTGTTGCCGATGTATCCTCAATTGGTGCCATATTGATTCCTATGATGAAAGACAATGGCTATGACGATGATTACTCTGTTGCCGTAACTGTAACAAGCTCTTGCCAAGGTGTTATCATTCCACCAAGTCATAATATGATTATATATTCTCTAGCAGCCGGCGGTGGCGTTTCTGTTGGTCGTTTGTTTCTTGGTGGCATGTTACCGGGTGTTATTCTTGGGGTTGGTCTTATGATCTTAAGTTATATCATTGCCGTTAAAAGGGGCTATCCAAAAGGGGATAAGATTCCCTTTAAAGAAAAAATAAAAATCACCATGAACGCTTTCTTTGGTCTTATGACCGCCGTTATTATCATGGGTGGTGTTCTATCAGGTGTTTTTACAGCAACAGAATCAGCAGCGGTTGCCTGCCTCTATGCTTTTGTTATAACATTTTTTGTCTATAGAGAAATACCTTTAAAACGTATGGGTAATATCTTATATAATGCATTAAAAACCCTCGCTCTGGTTCTAAGTCTAATAGCAGCGGCCAAAGCTTTTGGTCATATGTTGGCCTTATTACAGGTACCTGCACTAGCAACCAATGCATTATTGACCATTACTCAAAACAAGACTCTATTATTATTGCTTATACTTGTGCTCATCCTATTACTTGGGTGTATTATGGACATGGCACCACTGATATTGATTCTAACCCCCATTCTGTTGCCGGTTGTTACAAGCTTAGGTATGGACCCGGTTCAGTTTGGTGTCGTACTAATTCTGGCACTTGCTATTGGATTATGTACTCCGCCTGTTGGTAGCGCCCTTTTTGTCGGATGCGCCATTGGAAAAGTATCCATAGAGAAAATGACCAAATCTTTACTACCATTCTATGGTATTATGGTTGCCGTATTATTGCTTATAACATTTGTACCGGGTATTGTTATGTTCATACCCAACTTGTTTCTATAAACAAAATTTCAAAGTAAGATGAAAAGGAGAAAAAGATGATTGTAAGAGAACCTTCAAATTCAAAAGACGCAAAACATTATACAACAGACCGCCTTAGAGAAGAGTTTTTAGTACAGGACTTATTTAACCTAGGGAAAATCCAA
>NZ_JCBCDA010000095.1:0-5246 GCF_059865615.1 Petrocella sp.
AGGGAAAGATATGCATCGGGTGTTGTCACATATAAAGTATTAAGTAATTTTTTCATCCTCATCACCTTCAATATGCATTTTTATATAAGTATTGGCTGACTTGCTTTTATTAAGTTTTGGTAGGCAAACATCCTTCAAGGAACAAGCATTGCACGACTTAGTCATCTTAACTTTTGGTGTGAAACGCCGTTTATACATCATATGCATTTCTTCAAACATGACCATTACCTTTTGTCGTAAATCATCATTAAAGACAACCTCTGTTCGACGCTTAGTTTCACCATAATATAGATATCCTTTTTCAATATGACATAACAACATATCTTCTAAGCACATTGCCTGAGCGCATAACTGCAATCGATCACAATCATTTGCTTTAGGCTCACCTCTTTTGTACTCAACTGGGAGAGGACTATAAAGCCCCTCCCATCCATATATTGGTATACCCTCTTCTAATCTATGAAATTCAACAACATCACAAATACCAGTAACTCCTAATTTATTAGAATTTATTGCCATACCACGGGTGATGATTAGATCACCTCTTTTTTCTGACTTGGTACTTTCATGCGCCTTGTTGTGCATATACTGACCTTCAAGGGTTCTTACATTCTCAAACCATTGTTGTTCTATATGAATCAATGCCCATTGTCTTTTGCAGAATTCAAAATGTTGAATACCTGATAAACTTAAATAATCATCTTCTTTATAAGTCATTATATGAATTTTATCAGTTTCACTCCATTAGGAATGGCTGCTTCGTCAACATTAATCTTATAGTCTGAAAAGCTTCGGGCTACAGAATCGTTTAAATTGCTTACTGTAATCGTCTCAAACAACTTATATGCTGGGCAATTGCCTAGCTTGTCTTCATGTTTGAATACATAAAGTTTTCTAGTTGACATCTTGCCTCTGGCAGCTGCGTGATCCAAATCAAACATGTTGACCAATGCTTTCCACAACAACTCCAAATCCTCTTCTGCAAATCCAGTTTTTTCAGCCAGATTCGGTGACACATAACCATCCACTCGATAAAGAGCATAAGGAATTATATGTTTGCGACCCATTGTCGAACTGTTATCACCTTCATTAGCTGAAGTACAACTTGTAATTCCTATCTCTTGAGGTACAACAATGTCACAACTTTTTGAAAACCCTAACTGTACAGGACCTCTTACTTGACCACAATTATACTTAAGTGTCATTACGGCACCAAATGTTCTGATGTCAAAGAAATTATCACACATAAACTTAGTGACTTTTTGAAATTCTTCTTTGTCAGGTGCATCTACTGACACTTTACCACCCTTCTGTGGTGGCTCAACTTCGGTTTCTTTATACGCCCATTTTCTATTGGTATCTAGTGGTATGTTCTCTTTGACATAGATTTTATAACCCAGAGCGTCTTCTTTTGCAATATCGACGTAATTTCTGATTTTTCTTTTAATACAAACATCCGTAACGATACCATATCCTGTTTCCGAATCTATCCTTGGCATATTCCCTGCGTCTGGATCACCATTTGGATTGCCGTTCTCCACTTCATAGAACATTGTAAATTCATATCGATTCTTAATTATTTCTCCCATATTTAACTCTCCTTCTCAACTTTTTTATAGAAAACATTTTTCTGATGATAATATCCTAAAACAAAAATTCCTTGATCGTCCAAAGATAGATTCTTAGGGAATGGTCGATCCCCAACATCTAGTAATTCCATGATTGTTTTAATCCTATTTTCACTTACATATCCGTAGTCAGATTTTGAGATGTGATGATTGGATAGTTTTAGAATCACCGGAAAAACAACAGATGGTGTTGTGCATGCCGAAGTAAAGTACCTATCTTTGATGGTAGATTTAATACCTGGATTTGCATCTTCTTGTGCTTTTTCAAGGGTTGCAAAAAGTCTTCCAAGTACGTAGGCTTTATTGGTGCTTTGTTCATTCAATGCCATGGTTATTTCCTCCTCATATTTTTGTCTGTCTTTTCTTATTAAAAATCCCTTAATGATGGCAGCTTTATAGTAATTAATTGAGTGATCTGTTTTGATTCTAATTAATATGGATTGGTACAGTGATAAAGGATAATAAAGACCCATCAAGATAGCTCTCATGGTCGACCCAGCCAATAAGGGTGACGCAGCCTTATCCCTTGAATTGTCAGAAACCGTTTCACTAAGCAAACGCCACAATGGTATGACATTCATTTCATTCTCAAATTGCTTTTCAATGTGAATATCTTTATAGTGTTGTCCCATTTTTTGAATGAAACCATCCAGGTTATCTTGAATAAAAAATCTGATAGATACTCGTGCTGCATTTGGCGCCAAGCCGAGAATATATATCTTAGTCAGTGGATCGAAAAGATCATCTTCAAGCAGTATGCGCTTACCTTCTGAGATTCTCTTAAATATATTGCCTATTGTCTTAATAGCCTGTTGATCCCTTGATACTTTATTTGTTACCACATCCGATTCTACAATTGTACTCGGGTTCAAAAAGAGGGCCATCAGATCCTTTGTAGCACTATTTTGGGTTTCTGCCCAATAAACAACTGTTGTGTCGCCTAAGTAGAGTTTATTCTCCGAATCCTTTAGCATATAACTTAAGGCCGTAGAATATGCAAAGGTTGCATATTCACTTACAGGTGCGTTAAGCCCTTGGCTTTCTCTGTTGCCGTAGGATTCATACGATGCACCATTAAATGATACTAATGAGCATCCCATGCTTTGCCCACCCCTAATACCCTTTATACTAGGATGCAGTATTGCAGTTCCTGCTCTTTTACCAGTCACTAGACACTGTCTCATGGCCGAGCTTTGATTGTTATCCTTGTACAACTCCCAAGCTGCTTTTATTTCTAAATCTTGGTGACAATAGGTACCACTGTTTTGATCATAGTGGAATACAATGTTTGATCCTTTCATCATGTCTTCAAGATGATCAATCAAAGCGGGGTGTTTTGCTGCCTCTTCTGGATTCCAAAGATTCATGAAATTAACAATCGCCTTGGCGTCATCGTTGTCAACATCCTCAAGAACCTGAAAATGTAGTGCTTTAAATGCTTCAAAACATTGTATGGACCTTTCAGGTTTTCCTTTAGAATCAATTCCGAACATGTACCCAGTATTCTCACATAAAAAGTTTGACTTGATGCCAACTGTTTTCTTTTCTTGCTCAGGAACAATCATATCCCTAGAAATGTACTTTTTACCTTTGTCATCCAGTATCTTTAGTGGAATCATGTTAAGTAGTTCACCCTCAAGTGAAATATTTGCAGCATAGGATATACCCGCCTTACTGTAACCTCTTAATGGTATATCAACATCCGAGTCTTCACTTAACAGTTCATAATAATTTGTTAATGCTTGTAGTAACACCTCATCACCGCCTCATATCTATGTCTGTCAGATCAATAGTTCCATCTTCCATGATTGCTCGGTAAAACATAGGTTGGATTTGATCAAGTTCACTATAATCCATGTCATAGAGCATATATCCCAAATCTCTTTTTCCACTTACTGAACTTTTTGGGGTGTCCTCTTCAATTAGTCTAAAATTAGCTGGAAACTCTCGACAACCCATATAAGGCATATGATAGAACTGTCCCTTACGCATTCTTCTAAGAGCTATATTGTAATGCTTCTCTATGGTCTCATCTTGACCCATTCGGTCTGTGACCTCAAAATGAGCTTCTATTATGTACCTTACATTCTTCAAAATCATGGATGCCCTTTGCTGAATATCTTGAGTGGTTGCAATATAACCTTTACCACTGCCACTTCCTTTCATCAGCTTTTTTGCATCTGAATCTGAAGCTTTACTTTTAACCTCATTTCGCCTGATATTAGTAAACTCAGGTTCATGATATACATGAATCTTATCAATAACCCAACGGATTGCCGGTTTGTAATAAATACTCTCAATAATGCCTCTAGCAGCTGATGGTGTGATGACATCATAAGACACACGTTCTACCTTGAACTCTGGTCTTGTGAATAAAGCATACTCACCAAATACCTCTAGTTTAAAACCATAACCCATTTTTTCATCTCCTTCTCTCTCATCTCATATTCAGGATAATTCAATCTCATTTTTAACTCACTATATGTATATACCGACGCCCCTTTCAACAGTAATAATCAAGCCTGTGTCGTCCAAATAATCATCCCTACTACTTAATACGTTAACACCTTCTCTAATCATTTGGATTTTTCCACTTCCTACCAAAGCATCATATTCATTTTCATATATGCTGACTGTATAAGGTTGTAACTTTCTTAAGAGTTTGCTCGGATATTCAATATATTTGACTTCTTCAATCCAATTTCTTACCTGATTATTATATGGAATGATAATTGCCACACTATTGTCTTGGATAAGCTTGAAATCATCGGCAATTGTTTTGAAATCGAAGGCCATTTCACTACTATTGCTTTCTAATCGTTTGAAGATATTCTTAATATCGAGACCTTCAGAACCTGTATATGTATAAAGATTCTTGAAATATTCACTTATAGCTTCTGGAGTTGAAATATCTTCAAATTGCCTCATGATTTTCTTGGTTACTTCAATGGGTCTAAGAAAAGAATGGGGTTGTCTCTTTGTATACTCCGATTCGGCTTCAAAGACGTGTACCTCACCTTTGATCCATTCCCCTTCACTATTTTTAAGCTTACCTTCTCGATTGCATCTTCCTGCCGCTTGAACAATCGAATCCACACCTGCAATCATTCTATACACTCTCGGAAAATCAACATCAACACCTGCTTCGATAAGCCTAGTTGATACCACCCTGCATGGCAATCCTTCTCTGAGTCTTCTTCTTATTTCCTCAATAACATCTTTGCGATGACTTGGACACATCAATGTCGATAGATGATACTTACCGCCCCCCTCAAGATATTCATATATCTTTAAGGCATGTTTTCGTGTATTAACAATACAAAGGCATTGTTTTAATGCATTCATTTCTTCAGTAATTGCTGTTGAGTCCATTTGGTTTCTATTGACAATCTGAGTACGATTAAATACTTGATACAGCTCCTCTATGTCTTCTTGTATCTCAACACTCTTAATTTCCTTTGGGAAAAGTTCAATAAGCGTTGGCTGAGTTGCACTGCACAATACAGCCGTAGAATTGCAATTAGCTACCAATTCAGCAATACCCATGATACATGGTGTTAGGTATTCTTCCGGAAGCATCTGTACTTCATCAAAAATTATAACGCTATTAGCTATATT
>NZ_JCBCDA010000097.1:0-34788 GCF_059865615.1 Petrocella sp.
GGTGTTATAAAATGACAAACCGTAAAAGGTATAATAGGTCTAAAGGACTATAAAGATAGGCAATAAGTTACAAGTTAGCAACAAACATTGCATTCTATAGACCTATTATGCTATAATGTATACAAGATAATACAGCTTATAATTTGGTGCTTTTCACCGATAATAGCAAACCATTCGAAAGGATGGGACGCAAAGCCAAGGGCCTTCTGCAGTGCAGGTGGTAGCCGGTTGCCGAAGGGGAAGTTTTTTTGTACTCTAAAGCATAACTATTTCTGGTGATACAACACTTCAAGATAAGCTTTCAACGATACCGCAAACCATTCGAAAGGATGGGACGCAAAGCCAAGGACCTTCTGCAAAGCAGGTGGTAGCCGGTTACCGAAAGGAGAGTTTCCAATGAAGAAGGTTGTATTTTTAATTTTTTCAGTGATTTTTCTCTTTCTCATATCTGAAACGACGACTTGGGCATCATCGACAATAGATGTAGATTCAAGTCAAGTTAATGAAGGTATAGTAAGGGTTAAATTTAATACAGGTACTACAAAAAAGGTGAAGTTGCTAATATCTAAAGGTGATCAAAGGGTTCAATACAATCTGTCAAACAGTGAGGCTTATATCGGATTTCCTTTGCAGCTTGGAGATGGCACTTATACCCTTGGTATTTATGAGAATACAACGGACAGCAAGTATAGAGCGGTTCATACAAAAAGTTTTAATGTGACCATAACAGACGTTAAAAAGGTCTATTTAAATAGTGTTCAAGAAATCAGTTGGCGTCAAGACAGTCAAGCTATATTGCTTGCCCAAAGACTTCTGCAGGAAGCAACTTTTAGAAAGCAACAAAGTTATAAAAATATGGCGGTTCAATTAACGGAACGAGAAAAAGTAAATGTTCTGTACAATTATGTCGTTAACAATATTGCTTATGACTACAATAAAATAAAAACCTTGAACTATGATTATTTACCCAATATAGATCAGACGATTCTTGACAAATCCGGTATATGTTATGATTATTCTGCTTTGCTTGGAGCTATGTTGAGAAGCCAAGGTATACCAACAAAAATGGCCAAAGGTTATACGACGTGGACAAGTGTTTACCATGCTTGGAATGAAGTGTACTTGGCAAGTGAAAACCGTTGGGTTGTTGTTGACTCTACTTATGATGCTTATATGAAGAGAAACAATCAGCTCTACGCTTTTGAAAAAGATACCAAAGTGTATCAAAAAACGAAAGAACTCTAGAGCCAAAGTGATAAACGGCGGCAATAGATTCTGATAAATTTTTTGGCCCTAGCCTCTTAGTCAATCCCTCATGAACTAAGAGGCGATTTTTTGTCCTTTTTTCGTCTACCAAGAGTGACCACTTCCAAACTTGTCATAACTGTTTTTATCAAGTATAATAAAGTGGTTAAAGGATCAAAACTAAGCATATAGGAAAATTCATGATGTCTTAGCCGCCAGGTTAAGGCCTTTTGTGCGGTTTTTGGAAAGATAGGTTACGTATGAATATATTAAATCAGCCTTTGGAAAAGCTGGAAGCTTTTCATATAGCAAAGGATAAATTAAAATATAAAGAAACGCCCATGGCTATTTATGGCGCTATTGACTCTCAAAAGTGTCATTTGGTTTCAGCCCTATCTAACCATTCTCAGAAGTTGATTATTACGTATAATGATGTTAGAGCTAGAGAAATCTATGAAGACATGATGTTCTTTCAGAAAGAAGTCTATATTTATCCATCCAAAGACATTATTTTTTATAGTGCAGATGTGCATAGTAATGATATCGTTAAAGAGCGGATGCGTCTTTTTAGGCAATTGATAGAACATCAAGAAGCAGTTGTTATTATGTCGGTAGACGCCTTGGTAGATCGCCTTATGCCATTGACTAGAATCGCAGAGAGTGTCATTTACTGTAAACAAGGGGAAGTCCTAGAGATGACTGGCCTCGGTAAGCGTTTAATATATATGGGCTATAAAAGGACAGATCAAGTAGAAAGTCGAGGGCAATTCACCATTCGTGGTGGTATTATTGATATTTTTCCATTAACTGAATCTGAAATGGTTCGTATAGAACTGTGGGGTGACGAGATTGACTCTATAAGACAGGTCAATATGGAAACTCAAAGATCAACAGTTGCTTTAGAGGATGTAGCAATTTATCCGGCTAGAGAAGTAGTGGTATCAGATGCCTCAATAAAAAAAGCTGAAAAAGCCGTTCGAAAAGATTATGAAAAGACTAAAAAGTTCTTTTTAAAAGGTGATCCCCAGTATTTAGAAAGATTGGAACGCTGTGTGGATGATTTGGTCCAAAAAATAAAGGGTGAAGGTAATTTCAATGGCATAGAAGGCAATTTACATTATTATGAAGATGAGGTAGCCTCTATTTTTGATTATTTTCAAGATCCTGTCATATATTTAGATGAGCCACAAAGGATTAAAGAAAGACTGACCAATCTTTTTTCGGAATTCAACGAAAGTATGCGTAGTCGTTATGAAAAAGGCTATTTGCTAAAAGAGCAGGTGGATGTTCTTTTTAAAGAAGGTCAAATTGTCAAAAAAATTGAAAAAAATGCTGTAATAAGCTTAAGTACATTAAATCATAAAGATGCCTTAGTGCATAATACTTCGAAAATAGAAATGCTGGTGCGTTCAGTCAATCCTTATCATGGTAGCTTTGAATTTATGATTAAAGATATTAGAGGCTGGGTAGAGAACCAATATGAGATTTTACTACTTTGTGCTTCAAAAACAAGAGCCGGCCATATGGTTGAATTGCTGAAAGACCAAGGCATTAGAGCTTATACTCTTTATAACGCCGAAATGGGTCTTACACGTGGTTCGGTTGCAGTGTCCCATGGATCCCTGCATAAAGGGTTTGAATACCCACATATTCAGCTTGTGGTACTTACAGAGACTGAGCTTGTTGGAAAAAAACAACATAAGCGTCAAAAAAAATTCAAGGACGGGAAGAAACTAAGTCATTTTAATGAGTTAAAGCAAGGGGACTATGTGGTTCATGAGAATCATGGTGTAGGTGTTTTTAAAGGCATTGAAAAGATAGAAGTGGATGGCATCGGAAAAGATTTTATTAAGATTTCTTATAAAGATGAGGGCAATCTATATATTGCTACAACACAGTTGGATGCCATTCAGAAATACATAGGCGCAGAAGGTAAAAAACCTAAGTTGAACAAACTTGGAACCGGTGAATGGAAAGCGACAAAAGAACGGGTCAAAGGTGCTGTCGAAGAGATTGCGAAGGATCTTGTTGCTTTGTATGCAAAAAGAGAAATGGCAAAAGGTTATCGGTATGAGAAGGATACGGTATGGCAAAATGAGTTTGAAGAGATGTTTCCATACGAAGAGACAGAAGACCAACTCACAGCCATTGAAGACACTAAAAGGGATATGGAGAGTTCAAGAATCATGGATCGTCTTATTTGTGGCGATGTAGGTTATGGAAAAACTGAGGTAGCAATAAGAGCTGCTTTTAAAGCAATTCAAGAAAACAAACAAGTTGCCTATTTGGTGCCCACCACTATTTTGGCACAGCAGCAGTATAATAATTTTGTTCAAAGAATGAAAGATTTTCCGGTAAAAGTTGAAATGCTATCTAGGTTTAGGACCGCTAAAGAACAGAAGAAGATTCTTGAGGGTTTGAGAAGAGGCTTAATCGATGTAGTTATTGGAACCCATCGCCTTGTATCCAAGGATGTTGTCTTCAAAGATCTAGGTTTATTAATTGTTGATGAGGAACAACGTTTTGGTGTTAAACACAAAGAAGCTATAAAATCCATGAAGGAAACTGTGGACGTATTAACCTTAACAGCCACACCAATACCTAGAACCCTCCATATGAGTTTGATTGGTATTAGGGATATGAGTGTACTTGAAGACCCACCAGAAGAACGTCATCCTATCCAGACATATGTTATGGAACACAATGATGCGCTTATTAAGGATGCGATATACAGAGAACTGGCAAGAGGTGGACAAGTGTACTATGTCTATAATCGGATTAAAGAGATTGATGAAGTTGCCAATCAGATTGCCAAGGAAGTTCCAGAAGCCAGTGTGGCTTATGCCCATGGTCAAATGAGTGAAAGAGAACTTGAAAACATCATGTTTGATTTTATAAATGGCAATATAGATGTTTTGGTGGCCACGACCATCATTGAAACCGGACTTGATATATCAAACGTCAATACAATGATTATACATAATGCAGATCGCATGGGACTATCTCAGCTTTATCAGCTTAGGGGCAGGGTCGGTCGGTCTAATCGAGTTGCTTATGCCTATCTCATGTACAAACGAGACAAAGTGCTTAAAGAAATAGCGGAAAAAAGGTTGGAAGCTATACGGGAGTTTACTGAATTTGGTGCCGGATTTAAGATTGCCATGCGCGACTTGGAGATACGAGGCGCAGGTAATCTACTTGGTGCAAAGCAACATGGTCATATGGATGCTGTAGGTTATGATCTATATTGTAAGCTCTTGGAGAAAGAAGTTCGAAAACTAAAAAATGATTTTGACACAGAAGAAAGCTTTGAAACGCTTATAGATATTAATGTGGACGCCTATATACCCATAACTTATATCAATGATGAAGTAAGAAAAATTGAGGCCTATAAGAAGATTGCTACCATAGAATCAGAAGCAGATTATCTGGATATTCAAGAGGAACTACTAGACCGCTTTGGAGAATTACCTAAACCCGTAATAAATTTACTTGAGATTGGCTATATTAAGGGTTTGGCTCATGATATTGGAATCACAGCTATCTTAGACAAAGAAGAAAAATATATATTTGAGATAAAAAAAGATGCAAAAATTGACCCATCAGGCATACCAGAATTGATTAAGTCTTATGGACGTTTGTTGAAATTTGCTATTGCCGATCAACCCTATTTTGCCCTTGAGACGCCGAGGAATGGTAAAAAGGAAGTTTTCAGACATATTAAGACTTTGTTACAGTCTCTAAAGGGTTTGAAGGTTTAAGTATTGTAGCATATAATGAGTATGAAGAACTATATAGGTAGGGCTAATGTGTTAACAATCTAGAACTGAACTTTTTGCATAGTCCTTATAGGAATAATGGATTTTAGAAATGGAGCTGTTTGGCATTGGTTTTAGTTAGAAAAATAATACCGTCTTTGGTTTGTCTATTAATTGCAATCACAGTTGTGATGGGTTGCAGCACGCGTAAAACAAATTCAGATACTTGGCTTAGGATAGGTAATGCGGAAGTTGAAGAAGCAGAAGTAATGGTCTATTTGTTTCAGACTTATAATGATTTTTTGGCTTTTGGCGGGGAAGATGTATGGGAAATCAAGGATTTTAGTGGTGGAAAATCAGCTAATGAAGTGGCTAAGCAAGGCGCTCTTGACAACCTTATTAAAGTGAAAGTCTTAAATCAAAAAGCAGATGAACAAAAGATCACGCTAACGGAAAGTGAAGTCGATATCTTGGAACAGGAAGCAAAAAGGTATTATGATAGTTTATCCGGAAGTTTTATAGAAAAATATGAGATTTCTTTGGAGACGGTCTATGATGTCATCGGTGATAATTATAGGGCCAGAAGTTTAGAAAATCAAACCATTGAGAGTTATGAACTAGATTCAGGACAAGTTGAGGACAAAGTCAGAGAAAATGTTGAATATGTTAAGCTAAAAGATGAAAGTGCGATAGATATTCTAACCTCTTATTATGTTCAGCATATTGTGGTCTATACTCACGAGAAGAATAGTGATGATGTATGGATGGCCTTAGATGCAGAGAAGGTGATACAAGCCCGTAGTAAGATTGAGGCCGCTTATGAAACTGTTCATAGAGGTGTAGCTTTTGAAGAAGTCTTGAGAAAATATTCAGAAGACCCAATAAGTGGCGCTGATGATTTAGGTATTATGTTATCCAACTTTCAATTGCCGAAAGATTTTTTAGTTCATCTTGAAGAGATTAATCCGGGTGAGATGACGCCTATTATAGAAGGTGAGTATGGTTTTCATATCTTCAAGTTGCTATTTGTGGAAACACCGGATAAAGAAACCATTGGAGAGTATAATGCTCAGTTTGAGTTATGGGAAAAGTCACTTTATGAAGAAGCACGGGCGAAGTTATACAAAGAAGCTTTTGACAACATTTATAGCAGATGGCTTCAAGGTGTATCCATTGAACTGGGCCCTAAATGGTTGGAACTTGACATTCTAAATGCTATTGAGAATGAATAAGTGGGTTTGTAATATGATTCAAGTATGTGTATGAGATAGGCTTGTGGAAGGGGAAAATATGACGAAGATTGAGAAAAAAGGGGAGACACACACCTTTGAAGATTTACTTCAAGTCATGTCTATATTAAGAAGTGAAGAAGGTTGTCCATGGGATAGAGAACAAGACCATGCATCCATAAAAAACGCTGTTATTGAAGAGGCCTATGAACTTGTAGAAGCCATTAATAAGAATGATCTCGCCAACATAAAAGAAGAACTTGGAGACTTGCTATTACAAGTTGTTTTTCATAGTCAAATAGGTAAAGAGGCAGCTACGTTTACTATTGAAGAAGTGATAGATGGTATAGTTGAAAAACTGATACGACGGCATCCCCATGTTTTTGATACCATACAGGCCGCAAATAGTGAGGCAGTATTGGAACAGTGGGATCAGATTAAACTGGATGAAAAATCCATTACAACGATTACAGAAGATTTAAGACAAGTGCCAAAAGTATTACCTGCATTAATTAAGACAACAAAGATTCAGAAAAAAGTGGGTAAAATCGGGTTTGATTTTCCGGATATTTATGCTGCATTCGATAAATTGACTGAAGAGGCAGAGGAATTGATGGAAGCGCATGAAACGAGGGATTCGAAGGCAATTGAAGAGGAATTAGGGGATTTATTGTTTTCGGTGGTAAATATTTCAAGATTTTTGGGATTAAATCCTGAAAATGCCTTGACAAATGCCTTGGAAAAGTTTATAAATAGATTTGAGGGTATTGAGAACCTTGCTATATCAAGAGGACAGGACCTTAGCCAAATGGATTTATTACAAATGAATGCACTTTGGCGTGAAGTTAAAAAAGACGAATAGTCGCATAGCGATTATTATATAGCCAAATCATATGGCGCAAAGTAATTTAATAATTCATTAAAAATGTAGAGGAGGAGTTATTTATGAACAAATCTGAATTAGTAGCCGCAATGGCAGAAAAAACTGAGTTAAGCAAGAAAGACGCTGAAAAAGCATTAAAAGCATTGGTGGATGTTATCACTGAAGAGTTAGCAAAAGGTGAGAAAATTCAATTAGTTGGGTTTGGTACATTTGATATTGCAGAAAGAGCTGCAAGAGAAGGTAGAAATCCTCAAACAGGCGATGCAATGAAGATCCCAGCATCAAAAGCACCAAGATTCAAAGCTGGTAAAGCACTAAAAGACGCAGTAAACGTATAATATCATCTAAATAGTAAAATGCTGAAAATCTACACGATCGGTGTAGATTTTTTGTAATATAGGATTAAAGTTCGCCATGTTCCTAATATTACAAAATCCCTTGAGTATCAAGATGTATATGGATATAATGAGGAGTGAAGATAAGTCATGAGATTGGATAAATACTTGAAAGTATCAAGAATTATTAAAAGAAGAACAGTTGCTAACGAAGCCTGTGACGCAGGTCGAGTTATGATTAATGATAAAGTTGCCAAAGCTTCTACTCAAGTCAATGAAGGTGACGTTATCAAAATCACCTTTGGTAACAAGATTGTTAAGGCAAAGATTCTAGATGTTAAAGAGACCAGTAAAAAAGATGAAGCTAAAGAAATGTTCGAATACCTGAGTGATTAGCCATGTGCCTAGAAGGGTGATTGAATGAAACGTAAAAAAGAAAGTAAAAAAAAGGCGATGATTTTTATCATTTTTGTACTGATGCTTCTTGTAGGTGTTGGAATTGTTCAAATATCAAGGGCTTATACAGACAATAAGGAAAGAGAAGCCGAAGTGGTTGTTCTGACAGAAATGATCAAAGAGGAAAAACTCAAACAATTGGAGCTACTTAAGATTAAAGAAGAAATGAAAACCAGAGCCTTTATAGAAAAAACAGCAAGAAGCAAGTTTGGGTTAATTTATCCTGATGAGACATTAATTGATATAGCAGAAAAAGAATGATAGATAAAGGTTGTCCTTTGGATGACCTTTATCTATCATTCTGAAAGTGAAAGTGATGAAATTTAGATTGACACTTAAGCCACCCTTTAATAATTAAAAAAAGTGAGCGATGACATGGAAAAATTTATAAAATTTATAGAAGCATATGATTTAATAGGTAAAGCAAGGAAGATTTATGTTGCTTTATCAGGTGGTGCGGATTCCATGGCGTTACTTGATTTGTTTATAACATATCAAAATACCTTAAGTATAGAAGTTGAAGCAATCCATATACATCATGGCTTAAGAAAGGCGTCAGACATGGAAGCTGAACATGTTTTGGCTCATTGTGAGCGTTTAGGCATACCTTGTCGGACCTTTTATGTAGATGTTATGGCTTTGGCAGCTTGTGGTAAATCCGTTGAAGAAGCAGCCAGAGATTTAAGGTATGAGATTTTTGATAAGATTATTAAAGAAGAAGGTGGGCAAGTAGCCTTAGCCCATCACCTAGATGACCAAGCAGAAACGGTACTGATGAATCTTTTTAGAGGTAGTGCCCTTAAAGGACTAGGTGGTATGCAACCTATGAGAGATCAATACATAAGACCATTGCTGGATGTGACCAAAGAAGAAATCATGACATATTGTCGACTAAAATCTATACCTTTTGAAGTGGACGAAAGTAACAACGATACCAAGTACACACGTAACAAATTACGTTTACAGATTATGCCGATGTTAATGGAGATACAACCAAAGTTAGCCGAACATATATGTGCAACAGCTTCATTAGTAAGAGATGATGATCGGTATCTAGAGGGTTTGGCTGAGTCGGCTTATGATAAGGCATTGATTCATCAGTCAAAAGAGAGAATAGAGTGGCAAAGAACGGTTCTTTGTGAGTTGGATTTGGTGCTGTTAAGACGGGTAATACGTCAAGGCTTGGCTTACCTTGAGGGTGGTCTTAGGAATGTGAGTATGCAACATACTGAGGAAATGATTGCCCTAGTAAGATCAGGGAAAACAGGTAAAGCCATTGATTTGCCTATGAACAGGCGACTTAGGTGTGACTATGATGTCGTAACTCTGGATAAGGATAACCATGAGGAAATATTAAAGAAACAATCTATAGAAGTAGACTGGAGGGGTATGAGACTTCATGAAACCTATCTATACGGGGACTTCTGTATGAGACTTCTCCCATTTGAAAAACAAAAGGAATTTTCCAAAAAGTCATGTACGAAATGGTTTGACTATGATAAAATAAGAGGTAATTTACGCATACGGACCAGAGAAAATGGGGATTATATAAGGTTTTCGCCAGCTTTACACAAGAAAAAGATCAAAGATTACTTCATAGACCAAAAGGTGAATCGTTCGATTAGAAACCAGGTACCTTTACTGGTATCGGGTAATGAAGTCATATGGATTGTAGGTTATAGAATCAACGAAGCCTTCAAAGTGACGGAAGCAACGAAGACCATTATTGAAGTGGTATATTCTAAGGAGGAACGATTATGACAGGTGAGATTCAAGTGCTCATATCACAAGAAGAGTTGACACAGCGGATTAAAGAATTAGGAGAAAAAATATCGGCTGATTATGCAGGTAAAGAAGTACATTTAATATGCGTCCTAAAAGGTGGCGTAATGTTCATGTCGGATTTGTCCAAATATATATCGGTGCCTGTGACTATGGATTTCATGGCGGTGTCCAGTTATGGCAATGAAACAAGTTCAAGTGGTATAGTAAAGATTGTAAAAGACCTTGATGAAAGTATTGAAAATGCAGATGTAATTATTGTAGAGGATATCATTGATTCTGGGCGAACACTTAGTTATTTGCTCCAGATTCTTAAAGATAGAAAACCGGAAAGCATAAAAATCTGTACCTTGCTTGACAAACCGGATCGTCGAATTGTTGATGTTGAAGTTGATTATGTTGGATTTGAAATTCCTGATTATTATGTCCTAGGCTTTGGACTTGATTTTGAGCAAAAATACCGAAATCTACCATATATTGGTAAGTTGGTAGGGATTGAATAAGGAATAAAGAATTCATTATTATAATTTGCAGTTCTAAAAAGTGCCTTAGGCATTAGAGTTAAAGGAGGAAAAGTTATGAAGAATTTTAAAAGTTATAGTTTCTATCTATTGCTTATTCTAGTTCTTATGTTTGCCCTATTCTTTTCAACGCAAAATACACCAATAAATGAAAATCAATATGGGTATACAGAGTTCCTCGCCGAAATTGATAGGGTTGAACGTGTTGAAATTAAACCAAATATTGAGATTCCAACGGGTCAGATTACAGTTTGGACTGATGATGTAGAGAGCAAGAGTTTCTTTATGTCGGATGTAAATCTGATACACGAAGATGTGAAGATGAATGGTATTCCGGTTTATACACAAGATGTACCAAGAGCTAATTGGTTCGTCAGTTTATTGCCATCCATTGTTATTATGGTGGCGGTTGTGTTCTTGTTTATGTTCATCATGAATCAAGCCCAAGGTGGCGGCGGTGGAAGTAGAGTCATGTCTTTTGGAAAAAGTAAGGCAAAGATGATGTTGGACGAGGATAAGAATGTCACTTTCGATAAGGTCGCAGGTCTTGAGGAAGAAAAGGATGAACTTGAAGAAGTTGTCGAATTCTTAAAAAGTCCGAAGAAGTTTGTTGAGGTTGGTGCAAGGATACCAAAAGGTGTTTTACTTGTAGGACCTCCGGGAACAGGTAAAACATTACTAGCAAAAGCTGTAGCCGGTGAAGCGGGCGTTCCTTTCTTTAGCATATCAGGATCTGATTTTGTTGAGATGTTTGTAGGTGTAGGAGCTTCTAGGGTTAGGGATCTATTTGAAAATGCAAAAAAGAATGCACCATGTATTGTTTTCATAGATGAGATTGATGCAGTTGGGCGAAAAAGAGGTGCCGGACTCGGTGGCGGTCACGATGAACGTGAACAAACGCTTAATCAGCTCCTTGTTGAAATGGACGGTTTTGGTATTAATGAAGGGGTTATTGTTATAGCAGCGACCAACCGTGTGGATATATTGGACCCGGCCCTATTAAGACCTGGTCGGTTTGACCGTAAGGTGTTTGTCGGACGACCTGATGTGAAAGGCCGAGAAGAGATTCTTAAAGTTCATGCAAAAGGAAAACCATTATCAGATGATGTCAGTCTTAAAGAAATTGCCGCAACAACAGCAGGATTTACTGGAGCAGATCTTGAGAACCTTTTAAATGAAGCGGCCATATATGCAGCCAGATCCGATCAAAAAGTAATTAATCAATCGGACCTTAGACACGCTTTTGTACGTGTGGGTATTGGAACGGAAAAGCGTAGCCGTGTTATATCTGAGAAAGAAAAGCGGATAACGGCTTATCATGAAGCCGGCCATGCAATTTTGTTTGAAGAACTAGAAGAATTAGATCCTGTTCATAGTATCTCTATAATCCCTACAGGTATGGCAGGTGGCTATACCATGCCATTGCCAAGCAAAGATCCTATGTACATGACCAAAAAGAAAATGGAACAAGAAATTGTATCTTTACTTGGAGGTCGTGCTGCAGAAAAGCTGGTATTGGATGACATTACCACAGGCGCTTCTAATGATATTGAGCGGGCAAGTGCTATAGCAAGGAATATGGTGGTTAAATATGGTATGTCAGACGTTATAGGGCCGATACAGTTTGGGTCAGATAATGAAGAAGTATTCATAGGTCGTGACTGGGGTCACACCCGTAACTATGGTGAGAATATTGCCGGATTAATCGACAGTGAAATAAAACGAATGGTTGATTCTGGATATGAAGAGGCGAAATCAATACTTGAAAATCATATTGATATTCTTCACAAAACAGCAACCTTGTTGATTGAAAAAGAAAAAATAACAGGTGCCCAGTTTAGAGCACTATTTGAAGCAAAAAAAGAAGGTATCTTGGATGAAGTTGAATTAGATGAAGCCTCTGTAGAACGCTTACTGTTTGGTAGCAAAAGGGAAGAAGAAAGTGACTTAGAGACAGAATCCTAATATGAAGAGCTAGAACAATTTTGTTGTTTTGGCTCTTTTTTTTTATTCTCAAGGAAAGTCATACTCTAGCATTCAGCTTTAAAACATAGCTGAATGCGTCAAGGTCCTTTCTTTTCGAAGCCTTCAGAAATATGAGCAGATCTCATAACGAAGCGAAGCTTCTGTTTTTGCTGGAATTAAAAGACTTATAGGGTGATGCAGTCAGTTCTTGAACTACTTTGGGTATAGAACCATAAAAATATAAGTACATAGAACTATAAATATTCAAAAAAAGTATTGACAATAGAAAAAACTTTTGTTAAAATAATTGATTGCACAATTGACATTTCGTCGCCTATATGTTATAATTTATTGAATTAGGGGATATAGAGAGATAACATCATGAACCCAATACGTTGTAAAGATGAGGTGTATGAATGATCGCGAAAGAGGATTTATTTGCAGTTAGGGAACAGGTTAAAGCTCATGTAGGCAGCAAAGTTCTAATACGGGCCAATAAAGGACGAAAGAGAATTGTGGTGAAGGAAGGTGTGTTGGAAAACACATATCCTAGTATCTTCGTAGTTAAGGTAAAGAATTTAGAGCAAAATTCATTTAGGAGCGTTTCCTATAGTTACACAGATTTATTAACACATAATGTTGAATTATCCATTTGTGGAGAATAAAAAAACATCAAGTTAACCCTTGATGTTTTTTTGTGCTAAGTTTCACTAAGTTCACATACAATATATAGATTACGTTGGTACATTCATAACTATAAATTATATGTGAAAGTTCAACTATATAGTTTTGACACTTTAACCATTATTGTATATAATATTAAGTATACAAAATACAAATAAAAATGGACAACAAGCAGGTGCGTATGAAAGAAGTGAAGAAAAAAGCGAGAGCTAAAATCAATCTTGCTTTAGATGTGATTGGTAAAAGAGAAAACGGTTATCATGATGTTCGCATGGTTATGCAGACTATAGAATTACATGATATAATAAGGCTGAAAAAAATCAGATCCAATAAAATACTAATGAAGACAAATCTACCATATTTACCAAGAGATAATAGAAATCTGGTTTACCAAGTGGTTGAATATATGAAGACGTCTTCTAGCATTAAGAGTGGGATTTATATTGACCTTTACAAGATTATTCCCGTAGGCGCCGGTTTGGCCGGTGGTAGTACAGATGCTGCTCAAAGCATTCTTGCTATGAATGAACTATTTGATCTTGGTCTGAACATGGAAAAAATGGAAGAAATAGGCGCTAAATTCGGCGCCGATATACCGTACTGCATTCGAGGTGGCACTATGATTGCAGAAGGCATTGGTGAAGTGCTAACACCATTAAAACCGATCATGAAGCTTCATCTGTTAATCGTTAAACCAAAGCAAAGTGTATCAACAGCCTATGTTTATGAGAACCTTGATTTGAGGGCTATAAGTCATCATCCCAGTATAGATGATATGATTAAGGCTATAGAAGCCAATCATCTGGAGAAAATAGTGCAAAACTTGGGAAATGTACTTGAGGAGGTTACTTTTAAAGGTTATCCAGAGGTCCAAAAGATAAAAGAACTCATTTTAAATACTGGAGCACTTGGGGCCTTGATGAGTGGAAGTGGTTCAGCCGTGTTTGGAATCTATTTAAATCAAGAGATGGCCAATCAAGCAGCTAAAAAGTTAAAGCGTCATGAAGCGGTAAAGCAAGTTTTTGTTACAACAACATGTAATGTACAAGAAGGCTAATAAAAGGCTATTGTTAGCTATACTGTAAGAAGGAAGATTGAAAGTGGGGATAAGAATCATGAATACTAGTTTTAAGGTTACAGTTAACGAATATTTACCTCTTAGAGACATTGTTTTTAGCACACTTAGGAAAGCAATACTTAAAGGAGAATTAGCGCCTGGTGAACGTTTGATGGAGAAACAACTGGCCGAAAAAATGGGTGTGAGTCGTACACCAATAAGGGAAGCTATTAGGAAGCTAGAGTTGGAAGGTTTGGTCATTATGATACCTAGAAAAGGTGCTGAAGTGGCTAAAATAACAGAGCAAGACATTAAAAATGTCCTTGAAGTGAGGGCGGCACTTGAGAGTTTGGCGGTCAAGTTGGCATGTCAGAAAATGACTGAAGAGGAGATGAAAACACTCCTAAATATTAATGAGGCATTCACTGAAGCGGCACGTGTTATGGATGTGGAAATGGTTATTAAAAAGGACGTTGAATTTCATGATGTAATCTACCACTCAACAAATAATGAAAAGTTAGTTCAGATGATTAATAATCTGAGAGAACAGATTTATAGATTTAGAGTAGAGTATATTCGCCAAATGAGTGATTTTGAGACACTGATTGATGAGCACGAAGAAATTGTCAAATCAATCATGGAAAAAAATGGTATAGAAGCTCAAGAAATAGCAGCTAGACATATTGAAAATCAAGAAAAAGCGGTAATCAGTAGAATTCAATAATATTTGGAATGAAAATAAGAGATAATTTTTGTGTCAGATATTGAGGGGTGGCGCTATGGTTAGTAAAAAAATGAACTTAGATGTTGCATTAACCCATTTGGGAGGTTCTAAGTCTCTATTTGAGACATTAATTAGCGGATTTTACAACCAGTACAGCCATGTAGATGAAGATATAAAGAAACTTTTAGATGCGGGTAAGCTAGAAGAAGCACGTCTTTTGGCCCATAGTATTAAAGGCCTAAGTGGTAACTTAGGTGCAGCGGAACTGGTAGGAAAAGCCAAAGCATTAGAAGTATCTATTGAAGCGAATTTGGAAACGAGGACAAGGGATTTAAAAGATTTTTCCATTGCATTAAAAGAAGTCTTAGAGGAAATCTTGAGTTTATTAGAAGTGGTGGATACCACCTTTAGTTAATGGACATAAAGTTGAGAGGAAGCATAAAAAAGTATGAAAGACTATATTGTACTAGACATAGAGACGACAGGTATGCATCCTGATTTTGCAAGAATAACAGAGATTGGTGCGGCCAAAGTCATAGATGATCAGATTACAGCCACTTTTAATATGTTGATTAATCCGGAAGTGTCCATACCTGAAAACATTACCAATCTGACCGGTATCACCAATGAGATGGTTGTTGAGGCACCACGAATCAACCAAGTTATGCCAATGTTTTTATCTTTTTGTGAAGATTTGCCAATTGTAGGACACAATATACCCTTTGATTTTTCATTTCTCAAAACAAACGCTATGCGGCTTAACCTGCATTTTGAAAAAAAAGCATTGGATACTTTGGTATTGGCAAGACAGTATATGGACCATCAACACAGTTATTGTTTAAGCCATCTTCTAAAGATTTGTTCGATTAATAGAAAAAAAGCCCATAGGGCTTTGGATGATGCACTTGCGACCCATGAGCTGTTTCAAATCATTAAGTATAAATATATGGATAAGAGTAGTAGAATTGAACTCAAGCCGAATCCTCTACTATGGAAGCCGAAAAAACAATCACCGATGACAGAAAAACAAAGAAAATTCTTGTTAAACTTGATGCGTCAACATAAAGTGGCTTTAGATTTTGACTTGGATGCATTGACAAAAAGTGAAGCAAGTCAAAAAATTGATGGTTTGATCGGTCAATATGGTAAAGGTTATTGATTTATATCTTTGCCAAGTTTGATTTGATCCAATTCTTTTATAAGTTGATTTTTAGTCAAAGTGTTAAGATTCATGGCGCGTTCATAAAGATTTGTTAAAGCCTTTTCTTGTTGATGCGCCTTATAGATGGTGGCAAGTAGTGTATAATTGCCTCTGATATCTGTATCTACAGCAATACCTTCTTCAAGGTAGTGTTTTGCCAAGTCTTCTTGGCCGACTGCAATGAGTCCTTTAGCCAGTAAGTATAGAGTTTTAATATATTGAACGTAGTTGTTTTCATAAGCTTCAACTGTAGTAATTGTAGCGGTGCCGAATTGAAGTCTCACATCTGCGTTATCTAGATTTTGAAAATTGACCATTGGTTTTTGGGACAGATCAAAAAGATACATTTGTTGACGATAGAGATCTGGTGCTTGTATGCGATCAAAAAAAGTTTGATCCTTCATATTTTTTTCAGACAAGGAAGTTTGTATATAGTTATTAGGCTCTAAATCGCGTTTTCTTACTACGAGGGAAGAAGCTTCTTTTTTCCAGAATGCATCACGGGCAGCATCTTCGATTTTTGAGTTCTTTCGAAGGTGATGTCTGAAGATGAAAATGCCAATAAGAAACCAAACAAATAGAATGGGAAAAGCCATATCATCATATCCTTTCTTGTATTTTTCTTGTTCTCTATGAAAGTCTATGCTATGTTAATGTGTTGAAGCTTCGCCTCTTTGTTCCCGTGAACAATTAGCAAGTACAATGAAGCAAGGCCATTTTGTTTTACTTGAGATTATTTGCTATTTCCATTATAATATAGTTATTGATTAAAGTGAACAGTCAAAGTCCGTTAATTATAAACGCATTAGAATTGGAGTGAATAGAATGTTTTTTCAGAACCGAAAATTAGTTAAAAAAGTGAGTATTGTGGTGTCCTTAGTTATCGTATTAAGCATGGTGCTTTCGGCCGTTGCATCTTACTTGTAAATCATCTTGGAAGTTAAGTCATGATGATAGGACTATGAATGAATACATCTAGCCATGGATAATTATCCAAGGTAGGATGTATTTTTTTTCTTGCAATACCAGGCATCTTATGATAATATATCAATACAACAACACATAGTAAACGATACTACATAGGAGGTATGATAATATGAAAGTCAAAGATCCAATAAGTGCATTAACTCACTTAATAGGTGCTGTGTTGGCTTGTATAGCCGCAGGCACTTTAATCATAAAAGCAATTGAAGTCGGATCCATGACATATTTAATTGCATTTACTATATTTGGATTAAGCCTTATTCTGCTTTATACAGCCAGTACGGTCTACCATATTATTGATCAACCGGAAAACTTAAGAAGAAAGTACAAACGTATAGACCACATGATGATTTTTGTTTTAATTGCAGGTACATATACACCAATTTGCTTAATTTCACTTAAAGGAACACTGGGTATCACTTTGCTAGTGATTATATGGGGTATTGCTATAGCCGGTATTATTATGAAAGCTTTCTGGTTAGATGCACCAAGATGGTTAACCACAGGTATGTACCTCCTAATGGGTTGGCTCGTAATTGTAGCCATCTATCCTGTCTTTAAAGCTATGCCCCAAGAAGGATTTAGATGGTTGGTTGCTGGTGGCATCACATATACCATAGGTGGCATCATCTACGGTCTTAAGTGGCCACTAAAGCATCGTAAGTGGTTTGGATTTCATGAGTTGTTTCATCTTTTCGTCATGGGTGGCAGTGCATGTCACTATGTACTGATGATGGGATACGTTTAAAAAAGTATTTTTGATTTATGTTGAAGGAAGACGCATATTCAATGACTATGAAATCTCTAAGGAAGAAATGCCTTAGAGATTTTATTTTTATGTATTTTTTATAAAGAATACAAGAATCCTAAAAAGCCTTGAGTCAAGACAAACTGGTATTTACCAATGCTATATGGTAAAATTATCTGATGTCAGAAATAGAAAAATACTTGAAAATCAGAATGACTAAGAATGATAGAGGGGTTAGAGTATGGGAACAAGACAGAGTTTGAGGGATATAGTAACAAGACAAAAAGAAGTTTTGATTCAGCTTGAAGCAGAATGTCATGCAATCGAAAATAGTGATGTAGCTCGAGAAAATGCGATGCTAAGATCTGAACTGAATCAATTCAAAATAGATTATGAAAAAACAAGGATGAAGGCATCCGCACTTGAAGAGGAGAATGTAGGACTGAAAAATGCATTATATGAGCAAATTTATAATGAAAAGATTAAAATTGTAAATACCACAGTTCAAAAACTGGATGTATATTTCAAAGCCAATATAAAGGGAGAACAAAACAGGCTCACAAGTCTAGAAAATGGTGTCCAATCAAGAGTAAATGATATCACAAAAACCTTGCGGCGATATAATATCGATGCAAAAGATGAAATCTATATACGACTTGGTGAATTAACGGCCCTGCTTAATGAAAAAGTGACAATGGCCCGGGCGAAGCTGGCTCATACCCACTCGGCTTTTTCTGAAGCTGAGAGAATGGAGATTGAGGCGCTTAAGCGTGAACAAATTACAGACGAACAAGTGCGTGTCGTGGCTAAGAAGAATAATATTGAAAGATTTGTTGGACTTAACTTACTCAACGCAGTTGGTATATTTCTCATTATCATAGGCGTGATTACTGCCGCACGTTTCACATACGTTCAATTGCCCGAATTATTAAAAGGCATAATGATGTTTGTACTAGGTGCGTCTATGTTGACGGTTGGAGAGTTCTTGAACAGAAGAAAACCAAATATTTTTTCTCTGGGCATAACGGCCGGAGGTGTTGGTGTATTATATGTGGCACTGGCAACAAGCTATTTTGGACTATCAATCCTTGATATGTACCCCGCTATAGCCGTCTGCATATTAATCACTGCAGTAGCTTTTGTTCTGTCTAACCGTTATAATTCACAAACAATCATGGTATTTGCACTAATCGGTGGGTACCTACCAATGTTCTCTATCGGTTCGGAGATAGCTATTATTTATGGTGCCATGATATATTTTGTGGCTCTCAACTTACTGGCCCTTATGGTAGCATTTGGTAAAAAGTGGCGTATACCTTCATTTATTGGATTGGCTTTAAATATAATCGGCACCATATACATTTGTTTTAATTTTGCATACGGCTCGACACGTGTAGAAAAAACCATAGTCATACTCTACGTACTCTTTGCCTTTCTTATTTACACATTCATACCAATCATCAGTACATATCGTACAAATGGTAAGTTTAGAAAATCGGATGTGGTGCTCCTTGGGGTAAACACATTTTTCAGTAGTATGATTATGTATGGCGTATTTTACATGTTTGACTTAGTCGATTATAATGGCGCACTTGCGATTGCTTTTGCCACGATTTATTTGCTTCTAGGCAGACTGATTGAGAAAAAATTTACTGGCGAAGAAAGAAATACAAAAGCCTTGTTTTACTTAACGGGACTTGCTTTCGTTGTGCTAATCATACCCCTTCAATTTGGGCGAGCTTGGTTATCCCTAGGATGGCTTGCTGAAGGCGTTGTACTCTCAGTGTATGGTATTTTACACAATGAGAAAATCTTTAAGCGCTCAGGACTTATTATAAGTGGCTTGTGTTTATTTGCTTTTTTGTGGTTTGACTATGTTTGGAGAATAGATCATTTGTTTGCTTATAAATACCTAGCAATGACCCTTGGCAGTTTGATGATATTAGGCTCATACATGTACAAAAAAATGATGTCAAGTGGTTTTGTAACCATTTACAAGTACTTTGTACTTGCAAATATTTGGTTTTATACGCTCTATATCATTGAGGAATTGAAGAATATGCTACTTAACATTTATGGGAATGCAGGTATCTATAACATAGATTATTTAATGGGTGCATTGGCAATCGTCAGCACATTTTTGATTGCTTATGCCTTGCCGAGAATAAAGATGTTGTCTGATCTAGGTACCAAAATAATCTCTATGATTCTATATATTGTTGGCGTTCTTTGGTTATTTGCACTTAATGCTGTTTATAACCTAATCCTTACATCTGAATTCGGTTCACTTGGCATGACTTTTATCGGAAGCTTGCTACTTGTTGTTGTCGGAATAATCTCTTTACTTGCTATACGGGATTTGATGAAACTTATAGTAATGGGGAGAAAATTAGGCATCGAGTGGTACCCATTAATGATTTCAGGGTATTTTGTTCTCATCCTGACTCAAAATTTGATCACACAATATAACTTGTCTTTTTCAAGTGCAGCCATCACTATTATCTACGTTTTGACAGCCCTTGCTTGGATTGTCTTTGGATTTATGAAGCGGTATTCCTTTATACGGAAGTTCGGCCTTGGAATAGCTATCTTTACAGTGATTAAATTATTCTTGTTGGATTTATCGAGCCTAACACAAGGTTATAAAATTCTCTCTTACTTTGCACTTGGGGTTACGCTTGTCGCAATATCATTTGTGTATCAGTATTTTAGTAAGCGCTTAGAACTAAAAGAGGAGGTATCTGCTGATGTATAGGCGAATAATGAGTGTAGCTGTACTGTTACTATTTTTCAGTACAAGTACTGTATTAGCCCATGTAGCAACGATTCAGATTAAGGGTGAAAATAAATATAAGGCGGTTAGACTTACACCGGAGATTTATAATACGGCAAACAAGGATTTGTCGGATCTCTTAATTAAAAACAGTTCGGGTGAAGCTGTTCCTTATTTTCTTAATACCGGATTTCAAACGCTAAATACTGACAGGGAAACTTACCCAATGGCTTTGATTCATTCATATACAAAGGATAACAGCTTTTATTTTGATTATAAGCTCGCCACAGAAAGAGAATGGGACACTCTTGCAACATCCATTGAGGTTTCAACGGGTAACACGAACTTTGCAAAGATTGTAGATGTCTATGGCAGCCATGATAACCTTCATTGGGCCTTTGTAACCAATGACAAGTTCTATGCCATTGATGATATATCAAAGTTAAATATAGAATTTAGTGAAGCGAATAAGTACACCTACTATCGATTTAAACTTGCTAATAATCTGGAAGAAATTTCTTTTGATACAGTAGATCTGGTTTACAGTATGAATGCTAGAGAGAATAACTATTTTATAGAAAGTATGACGCCTGTATTTCATATTGAAGAGAAAGATCAAAGGACATATATAAAAATACAAGGATTAAGGAATCTAAGACTTTGCGATGTTACAATTGAGACAGACAGCATGTTTAAGCGAAGGGTAAGTTTACCTCTTTCATCCGGCAAGGTGATATACAATCTATCGGTATACGACACTTCTTATTCAGATACAACCCTACCCCTTGATGGACAGATTTCGCAGGAAGACATGTTTACTATAATTATTATCAATAATGATGATAAGCCAATTCATATTAAAGGTATTACAGTAAGGTATTACGCAGACGAAGTGGTATTTGAGGGGATTTCAAATGAAAGTTACACCCTTGATTTTGGATTGGATGCTACAAAGACCTCACCTGTGTATGATATTGTAAGTTATAAAGAAGAAATATTAAAAGGCACCATTGACCAAGTCTCCATTAGTAATATAACCTATGATGAGATAGAAGAAATACCGGTAAAGTGGGATTACAAGTTTATTTTCAATATTGTGGTCATTGTAACGACTGTATTATTAGGCGGTTTAATAGTGGCTCGCTTAAAACATAAATAAGAATATCCGTTATAGGCTTTTTAGGGTAGGTGCAAAGCTTGACAAATCATATACACTATATTATAAAGGTATTAACAAACTCGCAAAATAAAGGTGGAACAGATATGAATATATATGATGTAGCCAAGTTGTCAAATGTCTCAATAGCGACTGTTTCAAGGGTCATAAATAACAAACCGGGCGTTAGTACCGCCGCTAGGGATAGGGTACTTAAAGCGATTGAAGAAACCGGTTTTAGACCCAACCAGATTGCTAAAAGTCTGACAAACAATAAAACCAATATTCTAGGTATTGTTATGCCTGGGATGAATAATTACTATAGTGATCGAATAGACGCCATTAATAAGGTTTGTAAACAACGTGGCTACGGATTGATGATTACGGCCAACTATAAGGACAACAATTCAACAGAGGAAGATATTGCCAATTTTAATCTTTTGTACGAAAAAAGAGTAGATGGCATTATTTATTTTCCAACCAATGTTATGCAGGAACATATTGATGCTATTAAACGTATTCGTAAAAAGATGCCTGTGGTCATAACAGATAAAGAAATAAGAGATCTTAGGTTACCTTGTGTAATCCAAGATTTTGTATCACCCACTCAAGAGGTTGTTGATTATTATATTCAAAAGAAGCACAAAAGGATTGCTTTTATAAAAGGTTCATCCTATGACAGGTCAAATACAACACGTCATGAAGCCTATAAGACGGCTTTGGCAGAAGCGGGTCTAACCTATGATGAGGCGCTTGTTGCCGAAGGCGCTTACTCCGTTGATTCAGGCTATGCGGCGATGATGGAAATCATATTGCGCTGTGAAGTTATGCCAACAGCAGTTTTTGCTGCCAATGACCATATGGCGATAGGCGCCATGAAGGCTCTTAAGGAAAAAGGCTTTAGAATACCGATGGAAATAGAAGTTATCGGCTACGATGATATAGAATTTGCCAAGTATGTGACTCCAAGCTTATCGACAGTTAGAGTCAATCAATATGTTATGGGTAAGCTTGCAGCAACGATGCTTATTGATCTGATTGAAGGGGACTTAAAAGACCATCATGAGATGCCCATGGGCTATGAACTCATACATAGAGAAAGTACAAGAAAAGTAACAAGTTAGGTTCATTATTGTGTATAATAGTCTTATAGAATCGAAACAGATATTTATACGACATTTAGAAAGTAAGGTATCCATGAAACATTTATTGATTGGCATTAATGCAAAGTTTATACATTCCAACCTTGCCATACGTTATATACAAGCTTTTGGTAAGAATAAGGGATTAACCATAGATTATTCTGAATATACCATCAACCAATCTATAGACTATATTTTGGATGAAATCATGAAGCAGGAACCGCATCTAATTGGGTTTTCCTGCTATTTGTGGAATATAGAGATTATCGTAAAATTAGTTCAGATGATACGTCAGATACATCCGAAGATGATCATTGTCTTAGGGGGGCCGGAAGTATCTTATAACCCCGCCACATGGATGACGGCTCACTCGGAAATAGATTATATAATCTCAGGGGAAGGTGAGATGCCCATGTTCAACTTACTTACTTGCCTTGAAAAAGATTGGGATGATGGGTTGAAGCAAATAGGTAGTCTAACCTATAGAAGTCAAGGTTTAATTAAGCAGAATCATCAAGAACCACCTATGTCTATGGCGGAGGTTCTGTTTCCCTACAAAGAAGACCTTCTAGGTCTTGAACATAGAATTATCTATTATGAAACTTCAAGAGGATGCCCTTTTAACTGCGAGTATTGCCTATCATCGATTGAAAAAGGTGTACGATTTAGGCCACTTAGCATGGTCTATGAGGAACTCCAGTTCTTCTTAGATCATGGGGTTAGACAGGTAAAATTTGTAGATCGTACTTTTAATGCAAAAAGAAGCCACAGTATGGCTATATGGACCTATTTAAGGGACCATGATAATGGAAAGACAAACTTTCACTTTGAAATCACTGCAGACTTATTGGATGAAGAGGAAATTCTCTTTCTGAAAACCATTCGAGTGGGCTTGTTTCAGTTTGAGATTGGCGTTCAGTCTACCAACTTAGAAACTATTGTGGATATTAATCGACAAACTGATTTTGAAGTCTTAAGAAAGCGGGTACTGGCCTTAAAAGCAAATGGTAACATCCATCTTCATTTGGACTTAATTGCCGGGCTTCCTAAAGAAACCTACCAAGCTTTTGGGAAATCCTTTAATGATGTTATGGCCATTAGACCTGAGCAATTGCAACTAGGGTTTCTTAAAGTGTTGAAAGGCTCTAAAATAGATGAACAACAAGAAACATATGGTATCATTAGTAGAAAACATCCACCTTATGAAGTTCTTAAGACACGAGAAATGGGTTATGAAGACCTTAGAAGGCTTAATGATATAGAAGTGCTGCTTGAGTACTATTACAACAGCGGTCAGTTTTTTTACAGCATTACATATCTAATGGAACAATACGACCATCCTTTTGATTTCTTCGAGGTATTGCGTAAATTCTGGGTAGCAGAAGGGCTATATCATATCAAACATCATAAGATCAAATTTTATGATCTTTTATATCAATTTGGTCAACAGGCATCAAGTGTAAATGAATATTTGCTAGCACAGTGGCTCATTCATGATCTGTGCATGCAAGAGAAGCCTAAGAAATGGCCAAACTTTGTCAATGCAAGAGAAGGATTATCAATAGAAGTAAAGACTTTTTATCAAAGTAAGCATCATTCAAATCACTTATTTAAGGGTTATGAGGATTTTAACACGAAACAAATCATGCGCATGAGCCATGTAGAACAATATGATTTCAACCCCTTATTAGGATCAAATGACAATGGTATTAACTATATTTTTTATAACTATCGATTAAGAGACAAGATGACAGGAAAGGCATTAGCCACTAGAATCAGGTTATAATGCCATATAGGTGACTTATGATTGACAAGAGGAGAATGGAAAGAATATTGGATCAGTTGGATGCGGTTTATGGTAAAGAACATGTCTGCTATTTGAATAATGAAAGTGATTGGCAACTGTTAATCGCAACCCAATTAAGTGCCCAGTGTACAGATGAGCGCGTCAATATGGTCACACCAGCTTTGTTCGAAGAATTTAACTCCATCAAAGCTTTTGCAGAAGCCGATATTTATAATATTGAAAAAGCGATACATTCAACCGGTTTTTATAGAAATAAGGCGAAAAACATCAAAGCCTGTTGCCAGCTGCTTCTCACAGAGCATAATGGTAAGGTTCCGGTTGACATCGATGCGCTAACTCAGTTGCCGGGGGTTGGTAGGAAAACGGCTAATGTTGTACTGGGACATAAATACAATGTACCGGCAATCGTTGTGGATACCCATGTAAAAAGGATATCCAATAAACTAGGATTTACAGAGTTAGCCGACCCCGTTAAAATAGAGTTTGATTTAATGGAAAAAATACCAAAAGGACATTGGCTCAGATACAATACACAGATTATTGCCCATGGTCGTACCTTGTGTACAGCCCGTTCACCAAAATGTGACCAATGTTTTTTACTCAAAGATTGCCCAGGTGGACTCTATGAGATGTATGATAGAATCATAAAGAACGAAGGATTAAAGGAGAAAGAATGATGAAGCAACCCATCGTGATTGGAATAGCAGGTGGAACAGGGTCGGGAAAAACGACTTTGGTCAATAGACTTAAGGAAATGGTGGGTAATGAGGTGGTTACTCTTACTCATGATTATTATTACAAGGCGAACAAGGATAAATCTTTTGAAGTACGCAGTAAAATGAACTATGACCATCCACATGCCTTTGATACAGATATGTTGGTGACAGACATTATTGCCTTAAAAAAAGGACATGCTATTGAGCATCCTGTTTATGACTTTATGAATCATACAAGAGCCGTGGAAACAGTTCATGTAGAGCCAAAGAGAGTGATTATCGTTGAAGGCATTTTAATTTTTGAGCATAAATCTCTAAGAGAACTTCTAGATATGAAGATATTTGTAGACACAGATCCAGATGTAAGAATTATTAGGCGTCTGGTAAGAGATGTCAAAGAACGGGGTAGAAGCATGGATTCTGTCATCGAGCAGTATCTTACGACTGTCAAGATAATGCATGAAGAATTTGTAGAACCTTCAAAGAAGCACGCAGATATTATCGTGCCAGAAGGTGGTTACAACAAAGTGGCCCTGTCTATGATTAGAGATCGTATCAGAACCTTATTGGTTGAACAATAGTGGGTTAAAAGGAAAGGTGACTTATGAAAATTCAAAGAAATAAAGTGGTTATTATTGGTGCCGGTCAAGTGGGCTCTGCCGTCATGTCAACATTGCTCTCATCAGGCTCCTTAGCGGAGATTGTCATAATTGATAAAAATGAAAAGAAAGCCTACGGGGAAGCTTTAGATGGTTCTCATTCCACGGCTTTTGCCTATAGTCCTAATATTAGAGTAAAACAAGGAAGCTATGAGGATTGTAAAGATGCCAGCATTATTGTTATAACGGCTGGACCAAGTGCCAAGCCAGGTGATGTGGTTGACCGAATTGCTTTGGCACAAAAGAATATTGAAGTGGTAAAAGAAGTCATGGAACAGATTATATCTTACACTATGGATGCCATTATTATCATGGTTTCAAACCCTGTGGACATACTAACCTATTATGCGCAAAATTATTTTGGGTATCCGGTTGAGAAAATATTCGGAACAGGCACCACTTTAGATACGGCCAGGTTTAGGCGAATTCTTGGGCAAAAATATTTAATTGATACAAAAAATGTCCATGGGTATATTCTTGGGGAACATGGGGAAACAGCCTTCGCAGCATGGAGTAGCTCGAACATTGCTGGTGTACCTATTGATGATTTTGACATTACTTATGATGATGTACCACTTAATAAAGAAGCCATAGTTAAAGAAGTGAAAAAAGTCGGCTATGAGATTCTAATGAATAAGGGTTATACAAATATTGGTATTGCTAAGAGTGTGGATCGAATTATTCAAGCTATATTGATTAACGAATTAAGCGTACTCCCTTTATCAACCACTCTGACTGGTGAATATGGTATAGAAGATGTAGCCCTTAGTCTTCCCTGTATTGTCACCAAAGATGGTATTGGTAGACGACTGGAAGTACCCCTTAGTGTCGACGAGACGTCAAAACTGAGGGCTTCAGCTGAGTTCTTAAGAGAAACGTTTAGCAAAACATATAAAGGTCCCGGACCTAAATAGGTAATACGAGGTTGAGCTTATAACGGTTTAGGTAAAGATATAGTAGGAAAAGTTGATAAATAGACCGCTTTCATATACAATATAATAGCGGTTAAAATGAGGAACTTAGTTTTGACATTTTAATTTGCAACCTTATATGTAAAATTGAGACAGGATATAGAACCGAAAGGAGGCTGGATGACATTTATTGTCAGTTAATCTTATGAATATGCATATACCTTATGAACATTTAACAAGAGCACAAAAGTTGTTCTTGTATGTAGAGACTAGACAGCCTATATTAGATGAAAAAGCGATTTTTTCTGATGGCACATCCTTCTACCGAATACCACAAGAACCTACAAGTAAGGATACTATCAAAATACGTATACGAACAGCAAAGAACAATATAGAGCAAGTATGGCTTTGTAGTGAAGAGACGAAGATTCCTATGACAGTAGAGTTTTCGGATGAGCTTTTTGATTACTACTGTGCCCAGATGCCCCCTATTACCAAACTGGTAAAGTACTATTTTGAAATACAAGCTGGTAATTTGAAATGTTACTATAACAAAAGAGGTGTAACAAGAGAAGCGGATGCTTATTATCATTTTATGATTGTACCAAACTTTAAAACGCCGGACTGGGCAAAGGGTGCGGTCATGTACCAGATTTTTGTGGATCGTTTTAATAATGGGGATCCATTGAATGATGTGGTAGATAACGAATACCTGTATGTTGGCAAACTTGCGAAAAAGGTCAATAATTGGATGAAATATCCAAACCCCGACGGTATAAGGGAATTTTATGGGGGTGACTTACAAGGGGTAATAGATAAGTTAGACTATCTTAAAGAATTAGGTGTGGATGTGGTCTATATGAATCCTATATTTGTATCCCCTTCTAATCATAAGTACGACACTCAAGACTATGACAGTGTAGATCCTCATCTTGGCACCATTGTACTGGATGGAGGCAAGGTTCTGGATGAAAACAAACCGGATAATAATAAGGCCACAAAATATATCACCAGAACAACCGAACCGGCTAATATTGAAGCAAGTAATGCTTTATTCATAAAACTGGTTGAAAAAGCCCATGGCCTCGGTATAAAGGTTATATTAGATGGTGTGTTTAATCACTGCGGTTCTTTTAATAAATGGATGGATCGTGAAAAGTTTTATGCTCATGCAAGAAATTATGAAGCAGGTGCCTATACATCGAATGCAAGTCCATATGTGACCTTTTTTCACTTTCACAATCGACAATCTTGGCCGGACAACCCACATTATGACGGTTGGTGGGGTTATGATACTCTACCGAAATTGAACTTTGAAGGTTCGCCAAAGTTGTATCGCTATGTGCTGGAAGTTGCAAAAAAATGGGTGTCACCACCCTTTAATGCAGATGGATGGCGCCTAGATGTAGCCGCTGACCTTGGCTATACGAAAGAATTTAACCATCAGTTTTGGCGTGACTTTAGGAACGTAGTTAAGGGTGCTAATCCAGAAGCCCTTATTTTGGCAGAGCATTATGGCGATCCTAGTGATTGGATTAAAAATGGTGACCAGTGGGATACTGTGATGAATTATGATGCCTTTATGGAGCCGATCACTTGGTTTTTAACGGGAATGGAAAAACATAGTGATGAGTTCCGTGGAGATTTGTTAGGTAATCACAGAGCATTTTTTGATGCTATGACCCATAATATGTCAAGATTTCAAGAACAGTCTCTTCAAGTAGCTATGAATGAGTTGTCAAACCATGATCACAGTCGATTTTTAACAAGAACAAATCATAAGGTGGGTAGAACCCATACCCATGGACCGGAGTCGGCTTCAGAAGGTATCAACTTAGGCATTATGAAAGAAGCCGTTGTTATTCAGATGACTTGGCCAGGTGCTCCAACCATCTATTATGGAGATGAGGCAGGACTTTGCGGATGGACTGACCCGGATAATCGAAGAGCCTATCCTTGGGGGAGAGAAAATAAAGAGCTACTTAATCTTCATAAGTGTCTAATCAGCATGCGAAAAGCTTGCTCAGCCATTAAAACGGGTTCTATCAAATTCCTATATGGTGAGCATATGGTTATTAGTTACGGACGGTTTGATGAGCAGGATAAGATTGTGGTGGTTTGTAACAATGGTAGTGAAGAAAAAGTTGTTAGGATTCCGGTATGGGAGATTGGTATTAGAAATATGGATATATGCCAACAGACTTTAGAAACGACTAAAGATGATTTCTATACAAATGAAGTCAATTATTCCGTTATAAAAGGTCATATTGAGGTGAAACTACTAGCTCATAGTGCTAAAATTATCAAACGAAAGAAAATGGAAAGCCAGTAGTTAGAAAATAAAGATCAGAGCCCCAAGTCATTGATTGGTTATCAAACGTTGACTTGAAGGATTATGACGTGATGAGGTGTACTTATGAAGACTTATCTGGAACTGTTTCTAGCTTTTCTGAAAATTGGTGCGTTCACTTTTGGTGGAGGCTATGCTATGATTCCTTTGATTGAAAAAGAAGTAGTGATTCATAAAAAATGGGTGCATAAAGACGAGATTATGAATCTTTTTTCAATAGCACAGTCTATTCCCGGAGCCATAGCTATTAATACATCTACCTTGATTGGCTATAAAGTTGCCGGACGTCGTGGTGCCATTGCCGCTACGTTGGGTGTGATTTTACCCTCTTTTATTATTATTATTTCGATAGCTACTTTTTTTGGAATGATTGCGGATGCGCCTGCGGTGAAAGCTGTATTTATAGGAATAAATGGTGCTGTGGTTGCCTTGATTCTAGTGGCTGCTAAGAAAATGATAAAAGGTGCCGTAGTAGATGGCATGACTTTGATGATTTTTATGGTGACAGTGCTGTGTGTCACTTTTACAAATCTTAGCCCTATATGGTTTATTATTTTGGGTGGTATTTTAGGCTTTATTTCTTATCGACAAATCCGAGAGAGGAAAAATAGTATATGATTTACTGGGATTTGTTTGTTACGTTTTTTAAAGTTGGTCTCTTTAGTTTTGGTGGCGGTTATGCCATGATACCCCTTATATCCAGTGAAATCCAAAGACATGGATGGTTGCTTGAAAGCGAGTTTGTTCAGATTATCGGTATTGCAGAGATGACACCTGGTCCGATCGCGGTTAATGCGGCTACCTTTGTCGGTTATAAGGTGGGCGGTATCGGAGGATCCGCATTGGCAACTTTTGGTGTAGCCCTTCCTTCTTTGTTAATTGTATTGTTTATATCCTCTTTTTTCTTCAAACATAGTCAAAATATTATTATGAAAAAAGTATTTTACGGTATAAGACCGGTTATCGCAGGCTTAATATTTGCAGCGGCTCTATCCGTAGGAAAAAGTGCTTTGTTTATAAATCATACCCCTGATTTGAATCAGATTAACTTAAAAACCATACTTATTGGCATCCTTGTATTAACTATGGAACTAAAAACGAAAATCCATCCTATCTTGCTCATTATTGGCTCAGGTATTTTAGGATTTATGACGATATTCTTATAGTGTTGACCAACAGACCATTATAAATCAACAACACCCATGACCCTAGGAGGTTGTTTATGAGCAAAATCATATTTGAAGATGATTTTATACAGTTGGAAGAAGAAGACAAGAAAGTATGGATGCGACAAAAGAAAATAGGCATGACCATTATGACATTTAATAATGATGTCGCCACCACTTTGCCAAGACTTAGAATAACGAAGTTCTCGGCACTTAGTGCCGCACTAAGAGATGGTTTGGCAGGTAGGATTGAGGTGGGTGAGTGGTTACCTCTTGTGGACATTCGTATAGCAGGGGATGGCCTTTTTGCTGAGGGCATTATTCTGATGACCCCTTTAGAATATGAAACCTACGATAAGGAACAACTAAAGGGACAAGTCCTCATGGCCTGTAAAGAAGCAAATATTATTTATGGACTTAATATGGCCTTGGATTATAAAAATCTAATGCCTTTAGAAAAAATAAAAATAGCAGAAGGGCGACAACCCATAAATGGAGAAGAGGCCAAGATTAGAATGTACACGATTAGCGAAGTTATTCCCAAAATCGTTGAAACAGGCGGTGTGAATCACTATGAGTTAAGTGTCATCAACCGTGTGAATGAGGGTGAATGGTTAGGTGAAAGATTAGAGCCAACCCCTGGGATACCTGGTATGACAGTGACAGGTCAAGAGATACCCCCAGTTGCAGGTCATCAAGAAGCTTTGGTCTTTGATACCAATTCTGTCATAAGTGTATTGAATGAAGAAGAAGACATCACCACCTTATATGCCAAAAGAACAGGCGCTGTTGTCTATACAGATAACATGATCAGTGTACAAAACGCCATTCGAATCGAGGGTGATGTCGGCTTTGCTACCGGTAATGTAGACTTTGACGGCTTTGTAGAAGTTGTACAAACAGTGGATGATAACTTTACAGTCATTGCCAATGAAAACATACAGATTCTAGGGAAAATGGGTATTGGCGCTGTAGAGATGATTGAAAGCAGAATGGGTGATATATACGTTAAGGGTGGTATTGCAGGCAAACACAAAGCGATAATTAAAGCTAAGAAGAATATTTATACAAAGTTTGCTTCTGATTGTACGATTATCTGTGAAGGTACTGTTCATATAGGATTCTATGCCATGAACTGTGAAATCACAGCCAAAGAAATCATCTTAGAATCTCCATCCAGTAAGATTATTGGCGGTCAGATTCGGGCATCAGTTAAAGTTGAAGCTAGCGAAATAGGGGGACGAGCCGGTATTCATACGAAGATTATGGTAAGTGGTTTTGACCGAGAAAAAATCACAGAAGACTATAATATGCTTAGTAAAGCGGTAGAACTTACTAAAGAAAAGCTGGATAAATATAGAAAAACCTATGAAGCTTTTGGGAAAAGAGAAATCAATCAAAAAGACTATCATGATTATGAGGAAGCTAGACATAAATATATCACCTATAAAAAAAAGCTTGAGAATCTGTATGAGACACAGAAGAATTATATCAGTTATTTACACACAAAAGGCTTGGGAGAAGTCTTTGCAAAAAAATGTATTTATCCCAATGTCCTCATTAAGCTTTTAGATCAACAGATTCTGGTAAATGAGAAGTCAAACCTGCCTGTGCGCTACTATTATGAAGATCATAAAATCAGAGAGATATAACCAATAATTGACAATGATTATCATTTGGTGGATAATAGTGATTAGTAATCAAGAAGGGAATGATGCGTATGTCTACATATAAAGACTTAAGAATAAAAAGTATCGTTATAAGCGAAGGTAGTAACAGAACCCCTAATAGAGCGATGCTTCGTGCAGTGGGTTTTACAGATGAAGATTTTTTGAAACCTATGATTGGGATTGCAAGTACATGGAGTGAAGTGACCCCTTGCAATATGCATCTAGACCAGTTAGCAATATCGGCTAAGAAAGGTGCAAGGGATGGTGGTGGCGCACCGCTAATCTTTAATACGATTACAGTTTCAGACGGTATTGCCATGGGACATGAAGGCATGCGTTACTCTTTGCCGAGTCGAGAAATCATTGCTGATTCCATAGAAACGGTTATGGGAGCTGAACGCTTTGATGGTATCGTTGCCATTGGGGGGTGTGATAAAAATATGCCGGGTTGTATGATAGCCATTGGAAGAATGAATTTACCAGCAGTTTTTGTATATGGTGGTAGCATTCAACCGGGAAAAAATAAAGGTAAAGACATTGATATTGTATCCGCTTTTGAAGCGGTCGGTCGACATAATAAAAATGAGATTAATGATCAGGAACTGCATCAGATTGAATGTAAAGCTTGCCCTGGACCGGGCTCTTGTGGTGGTATGTATACGGCCAATACCATGTCATCGGCTATAGAGGCTATGGGCATGGCTTTGCCAGGTAATGCTTCTAATCCGGCCATAGGTCATTCAAAAGGAAAAGAATGTGAGGAAGCGGGTAAAGCCGTTATTAGACTTCTTGAACAAGATATTCGCCCTAAAGACATTATGACAAAAAAGGCTTTTGAAAATGCCATTACAGTGGTTATGGCACTAGGTGGCTCTACCAATGCTTTTTTGCACCTTATGGCTATGGCACATACTGTTGATGTGGATTTGAACTATGATGATTTTGAGAGAATAAGGAAAAAGGTGCCTCATTTAGCAGATTTAAAGCCGAGTGGTAAATTCGTTATGCAAGATTTAAGTAACGTTGGTGGTGTCCCTGGGGTTATGAAGTTATTGCTTCGTGAGGGGTTGCTTCACGGAGATTGCATGACAGTAACAGGGAAAACCGTAGAAAACAATCTAAAAGACCAACCGGATTTAATAGAAGGACAGAAAGTCATTAGTGCTATAAATCAGCCTCTAAAAAAAGAAGGGGCACTCTATGTATTAAAAGGTAATCTGGCACCGGAGGGTGCAGTATGTAAAATGTCCGGTGTAAGCATTAAGAAGATGCGTGGACCGGCTAAGGTTTTTGATACCGAAGAGGCAGCCATAGAAGCAGTTATGGCGGATAAAATCACAGAAGGTGATGTGGTTGTTATACGTTACCAAGGTCCTAAAGGGGGGCCGGGTATGCCGGAAATGCTTTCCATCAGCGCCATTATTATTGGGAAAGGATTAGGCGGTAAAGTATCCTTGCTCACAGATGGTCGTTATTCCGGCGGTAGTCATGGTTTTGTGGTAGGACACATAGCACCGGAAGCACAAGTAGGCGGACCGATTGCTTTAATTAGAAGTGAAGATATGATTATCATAGATTCAACAAAGGGTGAAATAGCCGTAGAACTTACAGAAGGAGACTTGGAAACACGGCGCCAGGCATGGGTGGCGCCTCCACTTCGATATCAAAGAGGTGTTTTGGCAAAGTATGCTAAGTTGGTAGGTTCCTCAGCAGAAGGGGCTATAACAGATTAAAAGTAAAAACAATGCAAAAAATTAAGAAGACTTCTAATACATAGAACAAGGCAGTGGTCAAAGATGGATACCTTTGGACACTGCTTTTCAAATGAAAACCTTTTGTATCAGCATCATATAGACAAGGGTTCCGCTTATGATACTGAGTAGATTATTTCGTTTCCAAAGATGAAGCAAACCCGTTATGAGAATAGCAATAAAAACAGGAAGACTCCGGACATAGTCTATAGGATTAATATCCTTAAGGCTATAGACGATCAACATACTCATAACGGCAGGGGGTAGATATTTTCCTAGATAAGTAATCCATAAAGGGGTTTTTTGATGCTTTCCAAATAGTATAAATGGAGATATGCGTATAAGATAAGTAACCAGTGCCATTACAAGAATCAGAATAAAGGTCATGGTTGCACCTCCATAGATTCAATAAGAGATTTACTTCCCATTAGTCCCACTAATATCATAATCATGGCAGGTAAAATCATATTGCTTGGACCAAAGATCATGACGGCGAGGAGAGAAGACCCAAGACCAATCAAGGAGGGACGATGATCTTTGTAGCCTAACCATTGCTCGATGAAGATAACAACAAACAAAGCGGTCATGGCAAACTCAATACCGGTTGTATCAAAAACAAGCCAAGAACCGATGAGATAACCTATAAGTGTACCGCTAATCCAATAAAGTTGGTTAAGAAAGGAGACTGCAAAAAATAGGTTCTCTTGATCCACATCCTCTTTTAATGCAATGGCACAGAGTAAGGAGTAAGTTTCATCAGTTAACGCAAAAATCATATAGTGTTTTTTAATACCAAAAGTCTTGAAGAGATCGATAAAAGAAAGACCATAAAATAAATGACGTATATTAACAAACAATGTAATCATCGCCACCTGTATGATACTGATGGGATTGACCAAAAGTTGTATGGCCAAAAATTGCATGGCGCCTGCATAAACTAGAACGCTCATGAGTAGAGCCACCCAAAGATCTAGGTCTGACTTAACAACCAGTAGACCAAAAGCAATGCCCACAGAGATATAGCCAAGAAGCACCGGTATGGTCAATGGAAACGCAGATCTAAAAACACGTTTCATAATACACCCCCTAAAATTAATCCTCTCAAGATTACCATG